>JAGRHX010000799.1 GCA_020444775.1 Gammaproteobacteria bacterium | reverse complement strand
GTCGCCGAGGTCAACAACACGCCCTGGGGCGAGCGCCACTGCTACGTGATTCGCCGATCCGGCCCGACCGCCGGCACATTGCGTGGTCGCAGCCAGAAAGAAATGCATGTGTCGCCGTTTCATCCGATGGCGCTCACCTATGACTGGCGTTTCGAGCCGCCGGCGCAGTCACTGCTGGTGCAGATGGCACTGCGGCCGTCGCCGGCCCCGACAAGCGAAGACACCGCTGCGCGAGCGTCGGGAGAAGCGGTCTTCGGCGCCACGATGTCGCTGCGCCGCCGTCCCATGACAGGCCGCGCCCTGGCCGGCGTGCTGGCGAGATATCCATTCATGACACTGCAGGTGATCGTCGCCATCCATTGGCAGGCGCTGCGCCTGTGGCTCAAACGCGTGCCGGTCCATGACCACCCCGGCCATCAAGATGCCCTGGCACAAGACACGCAGACCACCATTCGCCCGGAGACCTCCCGATGAAGCCCACCAGCACCCTGGCCGACCGCGCCCGACTGCTGCAACCGACACCCGGCAGCGTTTCCGGTGGCCGCCTGTTCGAGCGCAGCCTGACCCGTGTTGCCGAAACCGGGCTGCGCGCCCGGCTGGCCACGCTCGAACACGGCCAGATCATCCTGGTCGACCAGGATCGTCACGATACCTTCGGCCGGGCGAGCGAACGTTGTGCACTGCGCTGCACGATCACCGTGCGTCAGCCCTCGTTCTATACCGAGGTCGCATTCGGCGGCTCGGTCGGCGCCGGCGAATCCTTCATGGCCGGCGCCTGGAGCTGCGACGATCTGACCGCGCTGGTGCGCATCCTGCTCATCAACCGCGGCGTGCTCGACGGGCTCGATACCGGCCTGTCGCGGATCGCCGAGCCGGCGCGACGCGCACTGCATGCGCTGGCGCGCAACTCACGCACCGGCAGCCGGCGCAACATCGCCGCCCACTATGACATCGGCAACGACTTCTTCGAGGCCTTCCTCGACCCGACGATGATGTATTCCTGCGCGGTGTTCGAGTCGCCCGAAACGAGCCTGGAGCAGGCGCAGATCGCCAAGCTCGATCGCATCTGCCGCAAGCTCGATCTGAAGCCCGATGATCATCTGCTCGAGATCGGCACCGGCTGGGGTGCGCTGGCCATTCACGCCGCCAGCCGCTACGGCTGCCGGGTCACCACCACCACGATCTCGCGCGAGCAGCATGCGCTGGCGGCCGAACGCATCGCCGCCGCCGGCCTTGGCGAGCGCATCACACTGCTCGGCGATGACTACCGCGACCTGGCCGGGCAGTATGACAAGCTGGTCTCGATCGAGATGATCGAGGCGGTCGGTCACCACTACTTCGACACCTTCTTCCGGCGCTGCGGCGAATTGCTGAGGCCAGGCGGCACGATGTTGCTGCAGTCGATCACCATCGATGATCGTCGCTACGAGTCCGCGCGCGATTCGGTCGACTTCATCAAGCGGCACATCTTCCCGGGTTGCTGCATTCCGTCCATGGGCGCGATCTCCCGATCCGTGGCACGCGCCTCCACGCTGGGCATCGTCGATGTCGAAGATATCGGTCCGCACTACGCCACGACGCTGGCGGCCTGGCGCGAGAACATGTTCGCCAATCTCGAGCAGATCCGCCAGGCCGGCTATCCGGATACCCTGGTGCGCATGTGGCACTTCTATCTGGCCTATTGCGAGGGGGGTTTCGCCGAGCGCGCGCTGGGCAATCTGCAGATCGTGATGCAGGACACCCGTCGGGCGGTGAATCCACCGCCGAGGGTTTGAGCACCCAAAGGCGATAAGACATTCAAATACCTTCGCGGGCTAATTTACTGCTGATTTATATCGATACTCGCTAGACTTCCGCCGAGACCCGCCATCGGGCACGCAACTCGGAGGAAGACATGAAACTGCTCAAGAGCCTGGCCGGCTGCGCGCTCGCGGCCGGCATCGCGTTGATCTCGCCAGCGCCGGCGTTTGCGGCCGATGAGCTGGTGATCACGATGGACACGGCCCCCGGCCATCTGCGCACCCGGATGATGCGCGAGTTCATCTCGCGCATGGAAAAGCGCAGCGGTGGCGCCATGTCGTTCAAGCTGTTCGACAGCTCGCAGCTGTTCTCCAGCCGGGATGCGGCCAAGGCCGTGGCACGCGGCGACGCCGGGATGACCGTGCTGGTCACCCCGCATCTGTCGCGGATCGTCGCCGATTACAACGTCTTCGACCTGCCCGTGATCAACGGCCTGAGCGACCCGCAGCGGGCAAAGATGCTCGATGACGGCCTGGGCGCGTTTCTGTCCGCCCAGCTGGAAAAGAAGATGGGCGTCGTCGTGCCTGGCAACTATTGGTCGATGGGTAAGGTGCTGATCTTCTCGACCAACAAACCGATGGACAAATTTGCCGATCTCGAAGGCATGAAGATCCGCATCCCAGGCGGCGCGGCGCTGGTCATTCGCCTGAAGGCGATCAATGCCGCCTCCGTGGCGATGCCCTCCACCGACCTTCCCCTGGCCCTGCAGCAGGGCGTGGTCGATGCCACGATGGCCGGCGCCGAAAGCGTCATGACCATGAAACTCACCGATGCCGGCGTCAAATACGGCTTTTGGGATCAAGGCATCATCGGCTATCTGGCGCCGCT
>JAGRHX010000798.1 GCA_020444775.1 Gammaproteobacteria bacterium | reverse complement strand
CAAGCCGCGGGAGACCGTCGAGGTCGAGGTACGGGCCCGGGCGCGCCATCCGCTGGGCGAGCCCATCGAGCTGGCGGTCGCGGTGCTGGACGAATCGGTGCTCGATCTGATCGCCGGGGGCAGCGCCTACTTCGACCCCTATGAGGGCTTCTATGGGCTGGAGCCGCTGGACGTGGCCAGCTTCAGCCTGCTGGAACGGCTGGTCGGCCGGCAGAAGTTCGAGGCCAAGGGCAACAGCCAGGGCGGTGATGGTGCGGGTGCCGATGACCTGCGTTCGCTGTTCCGCTTCGTCAGCTACTGGAACCCGTCGATCCCGGTGGATGATTCAGGCCAGGCCAGCTTCCAGTTCCAGGTTCCGGACAATCTGACCGGCTGGCGCGTGCTGGTGATGGCCGCGACGCCTGGCGATAGACTGGGTCTGGGTCAGGGCAGCTTCAAGGTCAACAAACCCACCGAACTGCGCCCGGTGATGCCCAATCAGGTCACCGAGGGCGACACATTCATGGCCGGTTTCAGCGTCATGAATCGCACCGACCGGGTCCGCACCCTGGAGGTCGACGTCACCGGGCCCGGCGCCGAACAGCCGATGCTGAGCCGGCGTCTGGAGCTCGGCCCCTTCAAGCGCGAGACGGTGTTCGTCGAGATCCAGGCGGCCCGCTTCCAGCGGGGCGCGGACAACCTCGTCGAGCTACAGGCCCGCGCCGGTGACGCGTTGGACGCCGACCGCCTGGTCCACAGTGTGCCAATCCGACCGCGACGGTCATTGCACAGCGCCGCCACGCACGGCAGCAGCGATGACGATACCCTCGTCACCCAGCCGATCTTGATTCCCGAGCGTATCCATACCGACAGCGGCGAGATCAGCGTCACCCTGAGCTCGAGCGTGCTCGGCAACCTGGCCGGGGCATTCGAGTACATGCGCGACTACCCCTACGCGTGCTGGGAGCAGAAGCTCTCCAAGGCGGTGATGGCCGCGCACTACCAGCTCTTGCGCACCCACCTCCCGGCCGCGCTCGAGTGGCCGGGTAGCGATTCGCTACCGCCCGATACGCTGGCGCTGGCACGACGTTATCAGGCCCCCAACGGTGGCATGGCCTATTGGGTCGCCGAGGACACGCACGTGAGCCCGTACCTCAGCGCCTACACCGCGCTGGCCTTCGAGTGGCTGCGCGACGCGGGGCACGAGCCACCCACCGCTGTGGTCGAGAAACTGCACGGATATCTACAAGGCATGCTCAGGAACGAGACATTCCCCGAGTTCTACAGCAAGGGTATGGCCTCGACCGTGCGCGCGGTCGCGCTCGCCGCCCTGTCACGCGCGGGCCGCCTGGACCGCGCGACCATCGAGCGCTATCTGCCACACGTACCGAGCATGAGTCTGTTCGGCCGCATCCAGTTCCTGGACGCGGTGCGCGGGGTGCCGGGGCTGGAGGCGCTGACCCGCGATCTGGTCGACCAGATTGCCGCCAGCGGCAGTAGCAGCGCCGGCAAGTTCCAGCTCAACGAACGCCTTGACAGTGCTTACTCGCAACTGTTGACCAGCCCGCTGCGCAGCAACTGCGCGGCGCTCGCGAGCTTCGCCGAGCTCGCTCAGGGGGATGGCCTGGCGCCGATGCTGGCGGATCTGCCGTTGAAGATGACCCGCGCCATCGTCCAGGGACGCGGCGATCGGGATCACTTCCAGAACACCCAGGAGAACCTGTTCTGCGCTCGAGGACTGGCACGCTACGCGGCGCTCTACGAGGCGCAAGCGCCGCGACTGGCGGTGAGCGCCGCGCTCGATGGCGAAGCGCTGGGCAGCGCGAGCTTCACAAGCTTCACCGATCCCGCGCGCACCCTGACAAGACCGCTGGGCGAGGACGATCCCGGACGACTTCGCACCCTGACCCTGCAGCGGGGCCCGCTGTCGGACGACACCGAATCCCAGACCGAATCCCAGACCGAGTCGTCACGCCGGGCCGGACAATCGGATGGACAGACGCCCGGCGAGGGCAAGGCCGCGGACGATGCCGGCCCGGCCCGAGGCCGCTTCTACTACGTGACCCGACTCAGCTACGCGCCGCTGGACGAGGCCGCCGAACGGATCAACGCGGGCATCGACATCCGACGCGAGTACAGCGTGCAGCGTGATGGCGAGTGGCGGCTGCTGAGCTCGCCCATGCAGGTCGGCCGCGGCGAGCTGGTGCGCGTGGACCTGTATCTGTCCCTGCCCACCGCTCGTCACTTCGTGGTGGTCGACGATCCGGTGCCGGGCGGTCTGGAGCCGGTCAATCAGCAGCTCGCCACGGCCTCGAGCATCGACGCCGAGCAAGCAGTGTTCACGGCAGCCGGTGGCTCCTGGTGGTATCGCCACGATGACTGGCAGGACTTCGGCATGACCTTCTACAGCTTCTATCACAAGGAGCTGCGCTTCGACGCCGCCCGTTTCTATTCGGACTATCTGCCACCGGGCAACTATCACCTGGGCTATACCGCGCAGGCCATTGCCCCGGGAAGCTTCGCGGTGCAGCCGGCGCACAGCGAGGAGATGTACGAGCCCGACGTGTACGGCATGAGCCTGCCGGCGCGGCTCGAGGTCTCGCCCTGAAATGCAAGGCGAGCAGATGGACGACGTGAAGACGGCGGTCGCGCCGCGCAAGCGACGTGGCTGGCGATGTCTGCACCCGCTATGGTTCGGGCTACCGCTCGTGTCATTCGCGGCGGTCGCGGCGCTCGCGCTGGCGACCCATCTGTCAATGGCACCGTTGCCCACAAGCCTCGATGCGGGTGCGCCGCGTGGTGTCTCGACTGTCCGTGACGATGCCCGTCCGGTGGTGCTCGCGCGAGACGGCACGGCGCTGACCCGCACCTACCAGAATCACTTCAATGTGCACGACACCGTCGCGCTGCACGAGGTGCCAACCTTTCTCAGGGCCGCCCTGGTCCGCGCGGAGGACAAGCGCTTCGACACGCACAATGGTATCGACTGGCAGGCCAGGGTGGTGGCTGCATGGCAGAACCTGCGTGCCGGTCGCGCGGTACGTGGTGCCAGCACCGTCTCCGAGCAGGTCGCGAAGATGCTCAACCCACGTCCGCGCAGCCTCTGGACCCGCTGGGTGGAGGGTTTCGAGGCAATGGCCCTGGAGCGGCGCTTCTCCAAGGCGGACATCCTGGAGTTCTATCTCAACCAGCTGCCCTACGCGTCCAACCGACGCGGCGTGGTGCAGGCTGCTCGCTACTATTTCGATCGCAGCGTGCAGACACTCTCGCGGCACGAGATGCTGCTGCTCGCGGTCCTGCCACGCGCACCTTCGCGCCTGGATCCCAGGCGTCATCCAGGCGCCGCGCGCGGCGCCGTTACCCGGCTCGCCGAGCAGCTGGTGGCGGATGGCTGGTTGAACCGGGCCGAGGCCGAACGGATCGCCGACGCCGATTTGGACCTGGCACGCCCGGAGCTGCCGCTACACGCGCCCCACTTCGCACGCGCGGCGCTGGCACGCAACGCGCTGCCGGGCACGCGGATCCGCACCACCCTCGATCCACGCATCCAGCGCGCTCTGCAGGCGCTGCTGGAGCAGCGTCTGCGGGGGCTCGCGCACCAACGCGTCGGTAACGCCGCCGCGCTGGTCGTCGAGCATGCCAGCGGCGCGATCCGTGGCTGGGCGGTCGCCAGCCACGGCGAGCGCGCCGAGGCCAGCGCCGAGATCGACGCGGTGCTGACCCCGCGTCAACCCGGCTCCACCCTGAAGCCCTTCGTCTATGCGCTGGCCCTCGAGCACGGTATGGATGCCGCGAGCCTCATCGAGGATGCGCCGCTGCGCCAGTCGGTGGGCAACGGTGAGCATGCCTATCACAACTACAGCCGCCGTTACTACGGTCAGGTGACCCTGCGTGAGGCGCTGGGCAACTCGCTGAACATACCCGCGGTGCGCGCACTGCATCGTGTCGGCACCGATACCCTGCTGGCACGTCTTCAGGCATCGGGCGTGCACAGTCTCACCGAGCACCCCGACATCTATGGCGACGGTCTGGCCCTGGGCAACGGCGAGGTCAGCCTGTTCGAGCTGGTGCAGGCCTACACGGTGCTCGCGAATCTGGGCGTGGCACGCCCGCTAAGGTTGTACGAGCAGGCACCGCTGGAATCGGGACAACGCGTCTTCAGTCCGCAAGACAGCGCCATCATCGCCAACATCCTGGCCGACCCGGCGGCCCGCGCGCTGGAGTTCGGCCGTGGTGGTGTGCTGGAGATGCCACTGCAGACCGCGGTCAAGACCGGAACCTCCAGCGATCACCGGGACACCTGGGCCGTGGGCTTCGACCGGCGCTACACCGTGGGCGTATGGATGGGTAATCTGGACCGAAGCGCCACCGACTCGCTCACCGGATCTTCGGGACCGGCGCTGGTGCTGCGTGCCACCTTCGCCCGGCTGCGGGCCCGGGGAGAGAACGGTTTGCTGCCCATGCCGACCGGTCTGGAGCGACGTCGCTTCTGTCTGCAGCCTCATGGCGCACCGTTGCAGGACTGCGAACGGGCCATCATGGAGTGGTTTCGTATCGACAGGCCACGATCGCGCGAGTGGACCGCGGCGCTCGACGACAACGAGACCAGCGTCCGGAGCTATAGGATCCAGCACCCCAGCCCGAATCTGACCCTGGCGCGCGACCCACGCATTCCGGACCAGCTGGAACGCTACCGCTTTGCGCTGGCCGGGCAGACCCGACCGATTCGGGTCTACTGGATCGTGAATGGCGAGCTCTACGCGGCCAGCGACGGCCCCGAGATCCTCTGGCCACTGCAGCGCGGCCACCATACCGTGGTGGCACGCGTCACCCCACGCCCAGGCTCGACAACGGTCGACACGCCAGCGGTTGTCTTCGACGTCAAGTAGACCGAGGTCGATTCGAGGTGCCTTCCTGACCTGACCAGGTCCGGTCTGAACCTCGTTCGCGTCGGTGCTCTAGAGGCCGAGGCGCTCACCCATCCGAGTGGGACAAGCACCGTCGCGATAGCACGCGCGCAGACTTGCATGCAGACTCACACCTTCGCAAGGCCGGGTGTCCGGCCGCGTATCCGGAGTCCGGGTAGGCCTCGTGAAGACGCGGGCCTTGGTAGTTGACGCTTCCGAGCTCGTCTGCCCGAGGATCGCAGCGTCCGCGGTCGGCAGCCTGCCGGCCTGCGAACCGAGGTGTGACATGACCGGAACCACAGATCGTCCATCTTCCCGGCTCGCCACCGACCACACCGCGGCCAAGCCGTCGCCGGACCGGTTCGGATCCAGCGGAACATCCCTTCACGGCCGGGCCATGCTGCTCATGGTCCTGTCCTGCCTGCTGCTGACCCTCAACGACACCATCGTCAAGACATTGGCCGCGAACGTGCCGCCCGGCCAGGTGATTGCGGTGCGTGGCGGCCTGATGGTCGGTCTTATCCTGGCATGGCTGTGCACCGGATCACGGCTGCGTACCCTGCGAGTCCGCTCGTGGCGCGATCAGATGCTGCGGGGGCTGCTCATGGCGGGCTCGACCTTCTGCTTCGTCACCGGCTTGAGCCTGCTGCCGCTGGCGGATGCCATCGCCATAGCCTTCGCAGGTCCAGTGCTGGCGACCGCGATGGCGCCACTGGTGCTCGGTGAACGCGTCGGGATCCGACGCTGGATGGCGGTGCTGATCGGCTTTGCCGGCGTGCTGGTGATGTTGCGACCGACGCCGGAGCTGATGCGTTGGGCGGCGCTGTTTCCGCTCGCCGCCGCGCTGTTCGGCGCGGGTCGTGATGTGCTCACACGCAAGATGGGCACCGCCGGCGAGAGCAGCGCGAGCATGATGTTGCTGTCGACCGTGGTGATCACCGTGACCGGCACCGCGGGCAGCGTGCTGATCTGGGTGCCCTTGGAGCCGCTGATGTGGGTAGGCTTCGTCGCCAGCGCACTGTTGTTCGGTGGCGCCCAGCTGACCCTGATCGAGGCCTTGCGCATAGGCGAGGTGGGTCTGGTCGGCCCCTTCAAGTACACCTCGCTGGTCTGGGCCATCCTGCTCGGCATCGTCGTGTTCGGCGACTGGCCGGATGGCTGGACCCTGCTCGGCGCCGTCCTGGTCGTTGGCGCCGGCGTCTATATCGCGCAGCGCGAGCACCGCCTGGCGCGCACCTGAGCGCGCGCCGGGCGGTGCACCAGGGCCGGCCCCCGTATCGAGTGATACGGCGGACTACTTCAGAACCGCTGCGTCCTCGGCCGCGATCTCCTGCTCGGCCTGCGCGATCGATGCCTCGAGCAGCTTCAGCCACTTGTCACCGTACTTGCCCACGAACCACTGCTTGAGCGGCTCGTTGACTTTCGAGACGAACATCGCCTTCTCCTCCGGCGTCGGCACGTAGACCTTGCCGCCGCGCTTGCGGAACTCGGCATAGGCAGCAAGCTGGGTGAACTTCGGATCGTTGTTGGCCACGGTGGTCATCTGATGGAAGCCGTCGAGCACCACCTTCTGCATGTCGGCCGGCATGCTCTTCAGGAAGTCGTTGTTCATCCACCAGAACAAGAACATATAGGCATGATGGTCCAGCGTCACGTAGCGCAGGAAGTCCTGGAACTTCATATTGACGATATCGGTGATGCCGTTCTTGGTGCCCTCGACCACACCAGTGGCCAACGAGGTATACAGCTCCTGCCAGGGGATCGGCGTCGGGCTTCCACCGAGCAGCTTGACCATCTCCACCTGCAGCGGGGACTCGATGGTGCGCAGCTTCACACCCTTCAGATCGTCGGGTGTGCGAATCGGCTTCTTCACGGTGAAGAAGTCACGCCAGCCGCCCGTGTTGTTGAGCCCCATCAGACGCAAGCTACCGGTCTTCGCCAGCACGGCGGCCCGCAGCTCCTCCATGAACTGGCTCTTCATCACCTTTTCCGCGACCCGATCGTTGGGGAACATGTAGGGAATATCGGTGACCTGGATCTCGGGGAAGATGTTGGCCGCGCCACCGACCGTGGTGCCGGTGATCTCTATGGTGCCGAGCTGCACCGCCTCCATGCACTGACGAAAGTTGCTGCACAGCTGACCGCCCGGATAGATCTCGACCTTGATCTTGCCGTTGGTCTGCGCCTCCACGTAGTCCTTGAATACCAGAGCACCTTTGTGGTCCTCGTCGTCGGTCGATGCGATGTGACCGATCTTGATGGTGTAGTCCTGCGCCAGGGCGCCGTTCATGCCGAGCAGGCCAGCGGCCAGCATCGAGAGCAGGTGTCGCTTCTTCATGAGTATCCTCCCAGGTTGTGCTTCAGATCGTGGTTGGTCGACGCGCCTTGCGCGTCGAGTCGCTGCCGCTCACAGGAAGCCCAGCAGCCTCGGCAGGGTCATCGACAGCGCCGGGATGTAGGTGATCAAGAAGATCACGGCGATCTCGATCGCCAGGAACGGCAACATCTCGCGGGCGATGACCTCTATGCGTAGATTGGTGAGACTCGATGCGACGAACAATATGAGCCCCATGGGTGGTGTCGCCAGACCAACGGTCAGGTTCACGCACATGATGATCGCGAA
>JAGRHX010000797.1 GCA_020444775.1 Gammaproteobacteria bacterium | reverse complement strand
AGGCAGTCCGCCTGCAGCTCGACCCTGACCTGCAGAGCATTGGCCTCTTTCTTGCTCAGGCCTTTCTTGGCTCGCTGAACCTTGGCCAGGGTTCCCATCTGGTGCTGCACGTGGTGACCCACTTCGTGGGCGATCACGTAGGCCTGGGCAAAGTCACCGGGGGCCCCCAGGCGACCCGAGAGCTCTCGAAAGAAGTCCAGGTCCAGATACAGATTCTGGTCGCCGGGGCAGTAGAACGGGCCCACCGCCGCATCGGCCATGCCGCAGGCGCTCTGGACCCGTCCTTCAAAAAGGACCAGCACCGGTTCCTGGTAGCGCTTACCGAGTTTCTGAGGAAAGAGTTCTCCCCAGACTTCCTCGGTGTCGGCCAGCACCACCGACACGAACTCCGCCAGCTCGTTCTCGGCCGCGCTCGGTGGGGCTCCGCTCTCATGGGCCGGGGGCGCGCCGGCACCGATCCCGCCCTGCTGGAGGACGATCGACGGGTCGACGCCGAGGAACATGGCGATGACCACCATCACCACCACGCCGAGGCCGCCGCCGGCCACGCCGCGCCCCATGCGTCCGCGCGGCATGCCGACCCGCATCCCTCGTCGGTCCTCGACATTGCTGCTGCGTCGTCCGGTTCGCCAGCGCACGAAGGTGCTCTCCCAATTCGGTTCGAGCGGAAGTGTCGCACAGGGCGAGACGGATTCGAGATCCCCGGCGGGGCGGCTCGCGGTCGGGTGGGGGTTGATCTCCGGCCGTGGAGCCCCCAGATTGCCCGCACCTCAGACGCCCGGGTGGGCGGTGGCGGCCCGGGTCCGGGCTCGACCGGCCGGGTGAGTGGTCAAGGTCAACAGCACTCTCGCGAGCGCGTTCCGGGGAGCCGCGTCCGATGCCGATTTACGAGTACGAATGTGGCGCCTGTGGCGCCCAGCACGAGTTCATCCAGAAGTTCAGCGAGGGGCCGAAGCGAAAGTGCCCCTCGTGCGGCAAGTCACGTCTGCGCAAGCGGGTCTCGGCGGCCGCGTTCCACCTCAAGGGTACCGGTTGGTACGAGACCGACTTCAAGAACAGCAAGAAAGCCAAGGCCAACGGCGACGCCACGAGCAGCGATTCGAGCAGCGATTCGAGTGGCGGTGAGAAGAAGTCGAGCAGCGATTCGGGCGGCGAATCGAGCAGCAAGTCGGAATCCAAATCCTCCGACTCGAAACCAAAGGGCGATAGCTCGGCCGCGGCAGGCGCCTGAGCGCAGCCGCCCCGCGCGCCGGCGCTGTAGCCTGGAAGCGACACTCTCACGTCATGGCTTTGACAGGGGGCGGCGAATTTCCGGCGCGCAGGGCACCCGAGCCCCGCATTGTGTCCGCTGACCGGGCTTGTTTTGTGGCCGCGGTCACAGGCCCGTATGGCCCAGCGCGCGGACGCGAGTGGTACGCGCCTTGCTTGCTCAGTTTCCAGACAAGAATCGAACTGGAGACTGACCATGATGATGCTGGAGAAATTGCTGGGAACCGTGTTCGTCGTCGGCTGTGCGGTGCTGGCGGTCGGCTTCTACGGCGTTTGAGATCCCATCGGCTTGCGTCATCCGCGCAAGCTCGACCCGTTCGTCCCACTTGCCCGATATCGACCACGATGTCCCCGTTGCAGCGGCGCGGCGCGGCGCACGGAGCCCGACGACCGGCAGCGCGCCGTGCGACGTTATCGAGTGCGACTGCGTTCCCGCCGCTCCCCGGCCATCGCCAGCGCCGTCATGTCCGCGCCGAGGCGCGGCTTCAACGCGCCCGCCAGGTGCTCACCGCCGACGGATAGAACATCGCCAGCCAGGCGCACAGTGCACCATTCAAGAAGGCCTCCGGGAACAACAGCAAGATGCCGCTCATGCCGAACTGCGAGAGCAGCTGCTCGCCGTCCAGGCTGGACGCGCTGAGCAGTACCGCGAGGCTCGCGCTCCACGAGCACAGCATGGCCAGTCCGCCGGCGGCGAAGCCGCCCAGCAGGATGTAGGCGAATGGCTCGCCCGGCAGGAAGCGCAGGACCACGGCCAGCACCGCCGCGCTGACCATGACCGGCACGATCACCGTGATCGCGGCGTTGACGCCGAAGGCCGGCCAGTCGCCGGCGCCGTTGGCGGTGTGCGCGGCAAGCACCAGGCACAAGCCGATCAAGGCCGCCCGCCAACCGAACATCAGCTGCAGCAAGGTGGCGCCCAGCACGTGCAAGGCGATGCCCTGGGTGGTGACCGCGCGGAGCTGCCACAGACCGAGCAGCGCCACCAGCGCGGCCAGGAACAGATGGCTGCCGAACAGTCCGGCCAGGCTGCGCATGCCGTTGCGCCGACAGGCGTGCAGCACGAACAGACCGAGCAGCAACCAACCGCTTATGAGCACCGGTGTGGAGAGGGAGCCGTGGGTGAGATCCATGCGCTTTCCGTCTTCTCGAACGAGCATCGCGCCGAACCGGGCAGAGCTTCGCGGTCAGCCGATGGCCTAATCGCTCGCAACACTGCGCATAGCTTACGCGCTGCTCCGAGCCGGTGGTGTAGTCTTTGCGCTCGGCTGTCGTGTGGTCCGGGCCGCGACGCCGCCACCGCGACGAGTGGCCGGCAGGCCGGTATCCGACCGATCCGCTGTCAGGAGAGCGAAGGTGAGCAACAACATCGAGAAGCGGGCGCTGCGTTATCACGCGGCCGAGCCCGCCGGCAAGCTGAGTGTCAGTCCGATCAAGCCCATGGCGACCCAGGACGACCTGTCGTTGGCCTACTCACCGGGGGTGGCTGCGCCCTGTCTGGAGATCGAAGCCGATCCGTCCAAGGCCTACGAGTACACCGGTCGCGGCAATCTGGTCGCGGTGGTCAGCAACGGCA
>JAGRHX010000796.1 GCA_020444775.1 Gammaproteobacteria bacterium | reverse complement strand
GCCTCGATCCTGCGTGGGTCAGGCAACATGCTGTTGCCGGGCGTGGTGCTCGCCGCCACCAGCCTGCTGCAGATCGGCCTCGGCGGTCTGCTCACCTTTGGTATCGGCCCCCTACCTGAGCTGGGCATCAGAGGTCCCGCCACCGCGCTGGTCATCGCCTTCGGTCTCGCCACCCTGGTGCTCGGCGCCTGCGTGGCGAGCGGAATCAGCGGTGTGCACCTGAAGCCGCGCACGGTGAGGCTGCGGGCCAGGCACTTCATGGAGATCCTGAAGGTCGGTGCCGTCGCCTGCGGGCTCGCACTGCTGACCATATCCACCGTGCTCATCGTCACCCGACTGGTCGCCAGCCTCGGCCCTGCGGCGCTGGCCGGCTTCGGCCTGGGCAGTCGACTGGAGCTGATGCTGGTGCCGCTGGCCTTCGGCATCGGCGGCGCGATGACCGCATCCGTGGGCATCAATTTCGGTGCCCATCAGTATGCTCGCGCGCGACGCATCGCCTGGACCGGCGGTCTGCTGGTCGGGCTGGTCACGACCGCCATAGGCCTGATCGTCGCGCTGCATCCGCCGCTATGGCTCTCGCACTTCACCAGCGACGCCGACGCCTATCGCGTCGGCGCCCACTATCTGCGCATCGTCGGTCCCTTGTACGGTTTCTTCGGCATGGGCATGGCGCTTTACTTCGCGACCCAGGGCACCGGCAACATGATCGGCCCCTGCATCGCGGGTTGCCTGCGGATCCTGGTCGCCGCGGGCGGTGGCGCGCTGCTCGTGAAGGGCCTGGGGCTGGGCGCGGGCCCGCTGTTCGGCTGCGTCGCGGCGGGACTCTGCGTGTTCGGCACGACCATCGCCGGTTCCCTGTTCACCAAGGTCTGGCACGTGGAACGCAAGTCCGGACGCCCTCCTGACACAGGCATGAAGACGCCGGTCGGCCCCTGACGCGCGCCTTCCTCAACGTCCTGCTCGCTATTCAGGCCAGCGTGTTGCCTGCGGCCCGCCGCGCCCGCGTCGACTCATCCAGTGTCGGGTCCTCACCGACGGACACCAGGGTCTTACCGAAGTTGCCGCCGTTGAGCATCGCCGAGAACGCCTCTGGCGCGCGCTCCAGACCGGTCCACAGGTCCTCGCGATACTTGATGTGACCATCCTTCATCCAGGCCGCCATCTCGGCAAGAAAACGGTCCTGATAATCGTCGACGAAGTGACGCACGGTCAGCGAGTGCACCGTCGTTGCCTGGCGCTCGAACCAGGGTTGTCCGGTACGCAGCCAGACCGCGGCCGCATCCTCGTCCCCGGTGTTGCCGTACTGCGAGACCAGACCGCAGCGGGTCACGCGCGACCCCGTGCTCAGCAGCGGCAGCACCGCCTCGAATACACGCCCACCGACGTTCTCGAAATAGATGTCGATGCCGTCCGGACAGGCGCGATTCAGCTGTTCGGGCAGGGCCTCGTCCAGATGCGAGACGCAGGCGTCGAAGCCGAGCGCCTGGGTGACGTAATCACACTTGTGACCGGCGCCGGCGATGCCGACCACACGGCAACCCTTGATCCTCGCCAGCTGGCCGACGATCTGGCCGACACCGCCGGAGGCCGCCGAGACCACCACCGTCTCGCCGGGACGCGGCGCGCACTGCACGATCAGACCCGCGTAGGCGGTCAGGCCCAGCATGCCCAGCACCCCCACCGCGGTGGAGATGGGCGCCAGGCTCGGATCCAGCTTGCGTGGATACATGTAGCCGAACACCGAGATCCCGTCGCCGGTCAACCCGTAGTGCTGCCAGCCGTTGGTGTTGAACACGTAGTCGCCGTCTGCGTAGCCCTCGAGGCGGCTGCTGACGACCCGTGAGACCGTGCGACCATGGCAGACCTCGCCGGGCTTCTCATCGCCGCGCCGGCGCCGCCCCCACTGATAGGGGTCCAGCGACAGATAAAGTGTCTCGGTCAGCATCTGGCCGGGGCCGGGTGACGGCATCGGTCCCTCCAGCCAGCGAAAATCGTCCGCTGCTGGCAGTCCACCCGCGGGTGGACGCGCCAGTTGCCACTGCTGGTTGTTCATGCTCCTCTACCTCCCACGCTGTACCGGCGCGGCCGCCCGGCTTCTCCGGTCATCATACGGCGCGCCTCCGCCCCGCACGAAGCGAACGCGATGGCTCGGCTCACCCGCACCTACAGGAGCACATGCATGCCCGACAAGCCCGCCCCACTCAGTGACGAGGCCAGACAGAAGCTCGAGGTGGTCAGCACCGCGACCATCACCACCCAACTCTTCAAGCGCGGACTACGCAATCTGTTCCTGCAGGGTGTCAAGCCGGTGACCGGTCACGAGCGCAACCTGGTCGGACCGGCATACACGCTGCGCTACATCCCGGCGCGCGA
>JAGRHX010000795.1 GCA_020444775.1 Gammaproteobacteria bacterium | reverse complement strand
GCGCGAGACGGCGGCCGAAGTCATCGTGGGTTTCGGCGGTTGGGATCGAGGCGGGGCGTCCGGGCAGGGCCGAGCCGGCATCGGGCATTTCCGTCTTCTTCAAAAAGGAAAACATGGGATCATCCTTCGCGGGCGCCAGCGCGGCGGGCGTCCTTGGAGTGGTCACTATCCACTGGAATATAGTACCAGGACGCCATGTTCTCAATCCGCCTTCCTGCGTTTCACAACGGGGCGGGAAGGCGATATGCTTGCGATAATGAACCAGCAGCGGAAATGATCCATGCTCAGTCTCGTCGATGATCAGGTCGCGCCGACGACGGCGGACAATGAGAAAACGTATTACGAAAGCGGCGGGGGGCGTAAGACCTTCTATGCGCTGTCGTTCATCTTGCTGCTGCCGTTCTTCATCAGCCTGCCCGTAATGCTCGCCCAACGGATCATGAAAGGGGTGTGGCTCGACACCTGGGGGCTCATGGTGCTGGCCGCGGGCTTCACGATCATCATGGGACTGGTGCTGTTCGAACTGGTGTTCTCGCTGCGCGCCAAGGTCGACCTCGGCAGCAAAGCCGTCGCCTTCACGCTTCCCGCGGGCGGCGGCGGGTTGACGCCGACATTATTCTACCAGTCGCGGACGATCCCATACGAGGACATCGCGACGATCCAGTCTTTCTGCGACTGCTACGGCGGCGCCGTCGCGCCCGTCGTACTGCGTGGAACCCGGCTGATCCTAAAAACGGGCGAACGCATTCCGCTCGGGTTCGTCAATGATGCCGACGACGATCCACGGTTTCCGTTCACCACCATCGCGCATCAGATCGCACGGCGCGCCGGCGTCGAAGTCGACGACATCGGACACATTCGTTATGCGCTGCACAAAAGAATGTTCGGGATCAAGCATGCGGGCGACGGGATGCCGCCGGAGGACGTGGCAGGCATCAACCGTCAGCACAACGTTTTTCTGATCGGGATCGTCATCGTGATGGCGGCACTTCTGGTGCTCGGCATCGGTAACGACTTCATGCAGTCGTCAGGCGATCGCGGCGAACGGGCCGTGACGCAACCGCTGATCCGCTGACGACGCGCTTCAATTGATGAAGATGTCGATCTTGCGGCGTTCACGGGTCGCGTAGGCAAGCGCGAAACTGAAGCCGGCAAGCACCATCCATGCCGGCAGCGAGAGAAACGAGGTGAAGAGAGGATCCCAGACCAGGGGATGGAGCATGTCGCCGACCGCCTTGCCCAAGGCATCGAGCGTGGCGGGCGCGGATGCCCTGATCTCTTCCGCCAGGCTCTGGAATAGTGGACCTGAGGGCGCGACCTGCCAGCGCGTGACATCCATGGTCAGGGCGATGATTGCGGCAATGAGGAAGACGCCGCTCAGAAATCGAAGGCCAGGCCAGATCAGAGCCCAGAGCAACCGCCCGACAGCGGCGAGCACGTGCCAAGCGAAGTAGCCCAGGGAGGTCAGAGCGAACTTGATCATGGCACCTGATTAGCGCCGAAACAGGCCTGGGACAAGCATCCGGTTCCGGTCCCGACGACGGCCACAAAGCGATTTGCCAAACTTTTTCGGCGCAGTTGGAAGCATTCGGTTGCACGAGATGCAAACCTCGTTATATTCCGGCGCTTCAACCTTGCAGGAGAGGTGGCCGAGTGGTTGAAG
>JAGRHX010000794.1 GCA_020444775.1 Gammaproteobacteria bacterium | reverse complement strand
CCATGATGAGCACGGTCTTGCCGACCCCGGCGCCACCGAACATGCCGGCCTTGCCACCGCGCGAGAGCGGTGCGAGCAGGTCGATGATCTTGATGCCGGTCAGGAACAGCTCGCGGTTGCTGCTCTGTCGATCGAGGCCGGGCGCCGGGCGATGGATGGGTTCGCGACGGACATCGGCAGCGAACGCCGGTCCATGGTCGATGGGCTCACCGACCACGTTGAGCAGGCGACCGAGCACCGCGTCACCGGTCGGCACCTCGATGGGGGCGCCGGTATCACGGACCTCCACACCGCTTTGCAGACCGGCCGTGTCCTGCATGGCCACCGCCCGGACCCGACTCGGTCCCACATGCAGCTGAACCTCGGCGGTCAAGCCGTGTGCACCATCCCAGCAGACCGTCAACGCGTGGTTGATGGCGGGCAGATGCCCTGGCGGGAACTCGACGTCCAGCACCGAGCCGGAGACCGCGGTGACGCGGCCCCTGGGCAGCTCCGGTCGGGTCGATTCGTCAGGGGCTTGCATGGGCTGTGGACGGCTGCCGGGCCTGGCGGGTCGGTTCGTATCGGGCAATCAGCGCCGCGGGCACGTTCGCGCCTGGTATCGGTCCAGGGGTCGATCCAGTTAACGAGCTGGGTCCCGGGCTGGGAATGTACTACCATAATTTATCGAGCCCCTTCGCGCTTGACACCGATCAAGCCGGACCCGCCATTGGCGGCTCCGCTGCTTTTTCCGGTGTCGATGAGCGAAGCGCCGGAATCCGGAACGCCGGCCGGGCAACGATCGCGAGCCGAGGAGGGCCGAGGCCATGGCCACGAGCAAACGACCCCAGGACGCGGCTGGACCGGACATGAACGTCCCGCTGCCCGGCGTCGACATCCCGCGGACCGCCCCGCCAGTCGCGCAGACCACCCAGCCGGACCCCGCCTCGCCGGAGACCGGCAGACCTTCGGAACGACGCATCGACCAGCGGCAACGGGCGCTGGCACTGGTCGATATCGTCTCGCACACAGGTCAGAGCGGCGTCGGTATCATCCACGACGTGGGCGCGGGCGGCGTGTTCGTGGCCAGCGCCCTGAACCCCGATCTCGCCGAGCAGGTGACACTGATCTTCTCGGCAAGCGACGCCGAGCGTCCGCCGATCATCGAAGGACGCGTGGCGCATCGGCGACCATATGGCTTCGGCCTGCAGGTCAGCAGCTTCGCCGGCTCGGCGCGTGCCCTGCTCGGACGCGGCCCGCGACGCTGACGGCAGCCTAGTCACGGCATCGGCCGGTCGTGCGAGCCCGTCGTTGTCGTGGCGTGATCGCGCAGGTGCTGCCACAACCGAGGTTCGTTGATCACCCGCGGCACCTTGTTCTGACCGCCGAGCTTGCCACGCGCCTTCATCCAGGCGGCGAAGGTGCCGGGCGGCACCACCCGCAGCTCGGGACTGGCAAGTCCGAAACCATCAGCGCGATGGGCGCGATAATCATCGTTGGCACTCATCAGCCGTCGATCCACGATCTCGATGAAGCGTTGTCCGAGGGCGGCGTCCGGGACCTCCTGAGGATCTGACGCGAGCGGGTCGAACTCGACGATGTACAGGTGCCGGCCCAGCTCGGCCTCACGCTCCGGGTAGATCGCACCGACGCTGAAATCGACCACGTTCAGGCCGCAGTCGGCCGCCGCCTCCGCCACCGCCGTCTCGATCTCGATCTCGATGAGATGCTCACCAAAGGCGGACAGCATATAGCTGGTGCGACCGGTGACCAGCAGACGCGGCGGGTCGCGTTGGACGAAGCGCACGAGATCGCCGACCAGATAGCTCCACAGCCCGGCACAGGTGCTGACCACGATCGCGTAGTCGACGCCGGTCTGTATATCGGCCAACCAGTGACGCGGTGGATCCGGATCGCCGAGGCATTCCAGCGGCACGAACTCATAGAAGATGCCGCTATCCACGCACAGTCTCAGACCGTCCTCGGGCCCCGCGTCGGCGAGGGCGAAGAAACCCTCGCTCGCCGCGTAGACCTCGCGTAGCTCCGCGTGGCTGCCCTCGAGCAACTGCTCGAAACGTTGCCGGTAGGGTGCGAAGTTCACGCCACCGTGAACCACGAGCTCCAGATTCGGGAACAGCTCGGCGAGCGAGCCATCACCGGCCGGCCGCAGCCCACGCAGGCGATCGAACAACACCAGAAGCCAGCTCGGTGTGCCGCTGATGGTGCGGATGTCCAGATCGAGCGCGCCACGCGCGATCGCATCCATCTTCCGCTCCCAATCACTGAGGTGGGCGAGCTCTAGCGGTGGATGGACCCGGCCCGCAAGCCACGACGGCACCCGATAAGCCGCGATGCCACTCAGATCGCCGGCGCGCACGCCCGGCCCCAAGGTGCTCAGATCGGTGCTGCCACCCAGCATCAAGCTGACCCCGCCGAGCAGCTGACTGGACGGCCGGTTGTGCACGTGCTGGACCAGCACATCCCAGGCCGCGCGGTTGTTGCTGCGACACATGGCGTCGCTGCACGGTATGTACTTGGTGGTGCCCTTGCTGGTCCCGGAGCTGAGCGCGAAGAACGGCATCAGCCCCGGCCAGCACAGATCGCGATGCTCGGGGAAGGCGTCACGCCAGTAGTCGTCCCAGAACCGCTCATAGTCCCTTATCGGCACCCGCGCCTGATAGCCTTGCACGTCCTGTATGCGCTCGAAACCATGCTCTCGGCCGAAACGGGTGCGGCCCGCGCGACGCAGCAGCTGCTCGAGCTGGCTCCGCTGGACGCGGATCGGATCGCGCGCCGCCAGCCGATGACGCCGGTAGCCGGCATACAGACGCAACAGCGGGGTCAGATCCAACATCCGCCTGCCCGCCTCCAGACGATCATCCGGACGATCATCGCCCGGGCTCGATGACCATGCGTTCGGTGAACAGCTCGCGCACCCGCTCCAGCCGCAGCGGCACCTGCACGTAACGTCCCGAGCGCCACAGCGGCAACTGATCGAGAAAGCCCGCCGCGTTCAGCCAGCCGTCCTGACCACCCAGCAGCACGAAGTAGTTGGCATCCGGATCCGACAGATCCGAGATGTGGCGCGCGTTCGAGCCGAATCGAGTGTAGTGACGCTCCGCGCTGCTGTCGTGCGCGGTCTTCATCAAGGTATGGCTGCTGCCACCGACCGGCAGATCCTCGAAGCGGAAGCGCTCGCCGATCAGCGGCAGCATGCCCAGCGGATGTGCCAGGCGTAGCCGGTGCATCTGTCCCCAGCTCGAGAACGATTCGCGGCCCTGCAGCCAGCGCTGCACGCCCGCGCCCAGGCCCGCCTCGACCTCGGCGGGGCTCGCCTCG
The DNA here is from genome assembly GCA_020444775.1 of Gammaproteobacteria bacterium. The sequence continues at coordinate 2,713 of JAGRHX010000794.1, read as the reverse complement.
TTCAGATCGGCAATCAGCAGGCGTGCGAACTGCGAGGCACCGAGCAGCACCTCGACGGCCCGTTCGTCGAACCGCTCGGCGTAGAACCCCCTGGCAAAGCCATCCTTGAACAGCTCGAAGGCCACCGCGCCTTCGGACGACTCCGAGTAGCGGCCGTCCCAGCGCCGCAGGCTGTCGATCAAGGCCGGCGCCGATGACGCAGGGGGCCCATCATGCGCACGGAGCAGCTCCAGGAAGACGCTCTTGAGCCGCACGGCAGATGGCATCAGCACGTCCTGCTGCAGACCCGCCAGCAGCGGCACGTCGACCCGTGTCTCGCCGCGAAGGACCTCGCGCATACGCTGGACCCGATCATCGGCGGAGAAGAAATACCCGACCGGCACGGGCGTCTCGGCCGGCTTGTTGTTGGCCGACACCAAAAAGCCCGCGTCCGGATTGTAGGCAAAGGGCAACTCTGCGCTGGTCAGCAGGCTCTGCCAGTCCCGTTCGATTCGCCGCGGCGTGCTCACCAGGTCATCTGGTGTGCGACCGGCGCGGCTCGGCAGCGTGACCGCCATCAGCTGACCGATATTGCCGCGCCGATCGGCGTACAGCATGTTCTGACCGGAGACGGCAAAGCGCTCGAACGCACGTCTGAAACCGGGGAAGTCACTGGCCCGGGCGGCTTGCAGCATGGCGCCGATCTCGTCGGACGGCCGATGTCCGATCCATTGCAGGGCCAGGGTGCGTCCGCCCGTCGACTCGAACAGCGGTGCGTCGCTCAGCACCGGACCGTACTCGGAGACACGGATGCGGGCCTGTCGATCGAACCACCAGCGCACGCCGATGCGCTCGCTGCGAACCTGCAGCGCGGCCGGGTCCAGTTCCGAGACATCGACCAGGTCGCTGGAGGCGGCGCGCATGTTGGTGCCACCCCAGGCGATGTCCGGATTACGCCCCAGGGCGACGAACGGCAGTCCCGGAATCATCAGCCCCACCATGTGATAACCGGGTGACTTCAGCCCGGCGATCAGCCACGGATTCGGCAAGCTGATCCCCAGATGCGGATCGCTTGCGAGCAACGCGCCGCCGGACGCCGAGCGCGCGCCGCCGATGGCCATGGCGTTGCTGCCGGCACGGCCGCTGCCGAGCAACAGCCCGGCCAGACCCGCGACCGCGGTGCCGGCCTCGAAGCTCGGCATCGACTCACTACCGTTCTCCACCAGGGTACGCCAGAGCCGCGGCCAGTCGGCGCGCTCGCGCAGCGGCCACAGCCGCGCCCAGATCAGCCAGTTGACGTCGGTACCGGCGAGACGACTGAAGGTCAGCACGTCGCGTACGCTCCAGCGTCGCGGCTCCAGACCGAGCAGCCCGAACTCAGGCGGCAGACGCTCGACCCTGTCCTGATAGTGGTTGATGCCGTCGACGAAGCGCTGGGTCCAAAGCCGCGTGTCCTCGGACATGAGATCGAGCATCGCGTCGCTGGAGCGGGAGAAATCCAGAATCCGCAGCGCGTGGTCGATGTCGGTGACCAACGGTCCCACCACCTCCGCCAGTCGCCCCTGGGAGACACGCCTCAGCAGCTCCATCTGGGCGAGGCGCAGATGCGCGTGCACCATGCCGAGCACGAACGCGGCATCGGCATCGCTTTGCGCCTCGATGAACGGCACCATCTGCGCATTCCAGTGCACGATCACCGGTGCGTCGATGGGCGCGCCACGAGTCGGCATCAGCGCCTGACGTTGATCCCGCGCGAGACGTTCGTCGGCGTCCGGGATGAGGCTGCAACCGCCGAGCCAGACACCGAGCAGAGCACCGCACATGGCGAGCCGCAGCCGCGCGAGACACCGACCGGCCGCGCGTGAGACCCGCATCGCTCAGCCGACGCCCCGGCTCGGTTCGGCCACGTCACGGGTCATCGGCCGTGGGTCCTCGGGTAGGCATTGGCTTGCGCGGCCGACCAGCCGCGCAACGCGTCGGGCACAGGCTCATGGATCTCGACCCGTAACGGAAAGCACGGCGTGCTGTCGTCGGAATGGCTGCTGCCACAGTCACCACCCGGACAGGTCGACAGCGCGCACAGCAGATCCATCTCGGCAAACAGCTCCAGATGGTCACCGGGGCGCACCGGGCTCGCCTTCATGAAGTACTGATGGGTGTCGGCGGTGAAGCCGGTGCACATGAAGACATTGAGCACGTCATGAACGAGCGCCTGTGCCTGCGCGATGGTCCAGCCGCGGTCGCGCACCAGGGCCCGGATGAGGTTCGAATGACAGCAGTGGTCGTAGTCCTGGGCGCGTAGCAGCCGATTGGTGTACGGATCGCAACGGGTGCCGATCACATCGTGAACGCCCGCACCATCCGCATCGAAGCCGTACCAGGCCAGCGTGTCTTCGGTGATCGTGGCCATGGGTCGAAGCCACGGCAGCGTGCTCCAGAGGCGGTCGCCGATGCTGACGTGGGTCGCGTGCAGCTGGCGGGTCTTGCCGCTGAAGAACCGCTCGCCCGGGTCGTGCGCGTTCCACAGGTTCATGTCGCCGACCTGCGGTCCCTCGACGCAGGTAATGCGAAAGAAACCCCCGGCCGGCACGCGAAAGGCGGCACCCTCGCGCGGCGGAACCGTCACCGTGGCAAGGGGCCGCGCCTGCGTCCGCGCCCGGCGATAGAGGTCGAGGTCCGGTGTCGGCAGGCTTTCGTTCGGATAGCAGATCACCGGCGCCACGGCGCGGCGGGC
>JAGRHX010000793.1 GCA_020444775.1 Gammaproteobacteria bacterium | reverse complement strand
TAGTCTCGGCGCCGGGCATTGCCTGTGACGTTCGGCACATTCGATGCTCGGATCGCGTGACAGGATTAACGTTTCCAAAATTTCACGCGTTGGAAATGTGATGCGTGTCGTGTTTGCGGCTGATCGCACGACGGCAATCCTCACGACTGGCCCGGGCATTCGTCCCGACGGGCCACGAACACGTGGCTGGCGATCTGGCGTGCGCGCCCGATCAGGCCTTGGCCCCGGCGACCGGCTCGGAGATCGCCTCGATGTCCACGAGGTTCCATGGCAGCCCCTGGATCCGGAACAGTCGCTTGCCCTGCCGCGGATAGTCACCGACATCGTTCGGCAGCCGCTGGCCAACGACGATGCACTTCAGCGGCGACCTGCCGGTATTGGTCAGCTTGTGTGCCTCGCCACCGGCCCGGTAGCCGATGAAGTCGCCGGGCCCGACCTGCACGGTCTGGTTGCCGATGGTGGCCTGCGCTTCGCCCTCCAGCACGTAGACACACTCCTCCTCCAGGTGGTGCATATGCAGCTCGGTCGAGTCGCAGCCGGGCGGCACCTCGATGAGGTGGAATCCGATCCCCTTGAGCCCGGTTAGATCACCGAGTGACTTGTTCACGCGTTTTGCGTTGTCATTGAGGAAGTGGGTCTTCGAAAGGCCTTCGTATTCGTCGATCTCCGCTTTGGTCACTACGTACTTGTCCATCGAATCACTCCAGTAACGGCGTGGTGGGGAAGCTTGGGGAACCCCTGCACGAATTGCTTCGAGCCGGGGCTCCATGGGCGAGCGCCGGACTCAGCGTGTCACGCGCAGCCGGTAGCCCGCGAATCGACGCAGATTGATCACGGTCTCGCCAAGGATGAGGTACTGGCCCTTGATGCCGTCCAGGCGGCCGCTGAGCACCGGTGTTCGGTCCAGATTGTGGCTCACCGGCTTGGACGGATACCGGTACACCGGATAGTGAATCGCCAGCTCGAAGGGCGGTAGCGGGCTCGCGCCGCTGCGAGCCGCGTCCGGATGCGCATCGTTCAGCAAGCTCCACAGCCGGTCACGCTCGGCAACCAGATCCAGACGTTCGGCCTGGCCGCGCAACATCCGGCGCCAGTCCGTCCGGTCGGCGGCGAATTGCTTGAGTGCGACTTCGAGCTGGCCGGCGCGCAACCGGTCCTCGACGCTACGAATGACCAGGCCCTGAGTGGCGCCCTGATCGATCCAGCGGGTGGTCGGATCGGTACCGCGGGTGATACCGACCTTCAGTCCGGAGGCGTTGGCCAGATAGACACTGTGCGCTCGCAGGCAATGGGTCCGGCCCCAGTCGGGCTCCCGGCAGGTGCCCTGGGCGAAATGACACAGCTCCGGGCGGACCACACACAGGTCGCACTGAGCGAGGGATTTGAAACAGGGATAGCAATAACCCTGATTGAAGCTGCGACGGGTGCGGCGTCCACAGTGGACGCACTCGATCGCGCCCAGGAACTCGATCGAGATTGGCTCGCCGAGCAACGCGTTCATTGCAAGCGACGCGCCACCAATCGGCAGCACATAGTCGACCGGATCGCCCAGCGTCACTCGCATCTTGGCAATAGGGCCCTCGCCCAGGAGCTCGCTCATCTCGCTGCAGGTCTCCGCTTCCGATGGAGCCACCAACGTGCCCGTGGTGTTCACCCCATGATAGCCTCGCCTTCAGCATTCTCGACGAGCGAGCCATCCCGGACAGCCATGAGCGAGCGAATCCAAAACTTCGACCCCGACCAGCTCAGCGAGCCGGCCCGCGCGGTGTACGAGCGGATCCTACGTTCTCGCGGCTATGTGCCCGGCCCTTATCGGTTCTGGCTGGCGTCCCCGGGCTTCGCCGACCGCATGGAGGCGGTAGAGCGATTCCTTCGCTACGACGTCAGTCTGGATCCGTGCCAGGTGGAGATCATCACCCTGATCGTTGCCCGCCATTTCCGCGCGCAGTACGTCTGGTCCGCACACGAGCCGGCGGCGTTGAAAGCGGGCGTGGCCGCAGACGTGGTGGCCGCGATTCGCGAGCATCGCCCGGCCCACTTCGAGCGGCCGCAGGATCGGATCTGTGGCGAGCTGGCCTGGGCGTTGCTTCGAACACATGAGGTCGACGACCACACCTGGACGCGAGCCCGGGACATCCTCGGTGAGCGCGGCGTCAACGAGCTGATCGGCCTGCTCGGACTGTACAGCTCGGTGTGCATGACCATGATTGCCTACCGCATGCCAGCCAAGGGCGACGATCCGGAGCCGCTGCCCCAGACCAGGCCGGGCTGAGAAGAGCATCCGCCCGAAGCGTTCCGTTTCCGGGAAAAGGGATCATAATTGCGCAACGCGCGACGCTCGGCTCGCGCGACGAGAACAGGTTTCGCGCAACCCCGGGAGGTGATGACGTGGCTCAACGGACGACCGGTGCGGGTAAGGGCCCGAGCAAGTCCACGCCGAAGCCCCGCGCCGGCACGGGCCGTGCGCCGAAGGCGCCCCGGGCGCCCCGCGTCAACATTCGCGAGATGGAGATCGAAGATCTGCCCGCCGTGTTCGCACTTGGCGAACGGCTGTTCAGGGCTCCGGACGTGCCCATCCTGCATCGCACCTGGGACGAGTTCGAGGTGATCGATTTCTTCAGCTCGGACAGTGAGTTCTGTCTGGTCGCGGAGCGTAGCGACGAGATCGTCGGCTTCGTCATCGGCACGATCATCGAAAAGCGCCGTAGCGCCTGGACCTATGGCTATCTGGTCTGGCTGGGCGTTGCGCCGGAGGTGGAAGGCAAGGGCGTGGCGCACCGGCTGGTGAGCCGGATCACCGACCTGTTCATCGCCGGCGGCGCGCGGATGATGATGGTGGACACCGAGGCCGACAACGAACGCGCCATAGACTTCTTCGAGAACGAGGGCTTCGGCAGCCCCGTCGAGCACCTGTATCTGTCCAAGAACCTGCGCCATCACCCCGGCTACCGCAAGCCCGCGCCACGCAAGCAGCCCTTGAAACCGGTACGCTGACGAACACCGCCGAAGCGAGGGCATCGCGCTCGCACGCGACACCCATTTCATGCCCCGACAGCTCCATCGGGACCGTGCCGCCGAGCCGTTCCGGCCCGGCGCGACTACCAGCGGTGATGCCAGCGACGGTGATGGCGACGCTCGACCCCCGGCAGTCTTGCGAATGACCCGAGTCGCAGGAAGACCGTCTCACCGGTCGCATCGTCGACACCGTCGTTGTCAGTCACCGCGTATACACGCCCGTCCGCGGTGACCGCGAGTCCTTCGAGCTTCTCCGCGGTCCATACGCTGGATTTACGCAGCGCCGGCAGCACGTCGAGCAGCAGTCGCTTGTCGATGGTCACCAGTCCCCTGGGGTCGTCATGGGCATGGAACTCGGCGTTCTCCAGGTCGATGCCGTACAGCGCCTTGAGCTCGGCGTTGAAGCCGGTGGACTCACCCCAGCCCTTGTCGCGCTCGATGACCGCGAAGCGACCATCGGGCAGCAGCGTGAGCTCGGACAGACCGATCCAATCACCGCCGGCCTCCGCCTCCAGGGGATAATGCACGAAACCCCACGTGTCGGTCGCGACCTCGTAGCGACCGATCTTGGTGTTCACCTTGTCGGTGTCACCCTCGTCCGGCCAGGCTCGTTGAATCGCGACATAGACGATCTCGGCTCCGGGCGCACCGGTGACCGCTATACCCTCGATACCATTGGAGCGACGCTGGTCGACGAGATCGGCCGGCAAGCGGATCTCGGACACCACATCACCGCTGCTCGGGTCGACCTTGAGGATCAGATTCGGTCTGCTGCCGGCATTACCCTCGCTACCAAGCCAGAAGTAACCGTCAGCGCCGACCGCGATGCCTTCCAGATCCAGGGACTCGCTGGCATTGTTGACCCGCAGCTTGTCGACAATCAGCGCTGGCTTGGTGCTCACGTCGATGGTGTAGATGAAACCGTCGGCCAGGAAGGAGTCACTCACCGCGTAGACGAGGTCAGGTTCGTGCGGATCGCCGGCGAGACCGGACAGCGCTACCCAGGGGATCGGATTGCCGTCCGTATCGTCGGCGGACACGATCATCGGGTAGGCAGCATCGCCCTTCTCGACACGATAGATGTTGATCATCGTCGGAATGCCAGCATCGGCGACGCTGGTCTCGGTGGACGCCACGAACAGACCGCGCTTGGGGATCGCCTTGAGGCCTTCCGGCCCGATGCCGGTGGGCAGCACCTGCAGCGGAATCGGTCGGCGACGGCTCACATCGTACACACCAACCGCGTTGGACCGTTCCGAGCTGACGAAGAGCAGGGTCCGATTACCAAATCGTCCCACCTCGACCCCTTCCGGCTCGACACCTTTGTTCTCGGAGCGGCCCTCGTTGTAGTGACCGATCGACACCAGCCAGTGCTCGAAGGCTTCACCTGACTCGAACTCGACGGTGCCGTTCTTGTTGAAGATGGTGAAGCCGCGCGAGCCGCCTTCTTCACCGTTCTCGTCCTCGTAGTCGCCCTCGTTGGCTGTGGCGAAGCGCTCATCATCCAGCCAGGCGACAGCGTCGGGCTCGCGGCGCTTGACGATGGTCGAATCCAGCGTGATCAGATCGTCCTCGACGGTGTCCACGCTCTCCAATGTGACCTCGCCCGCCGAGAACTGGTTGATGGTCTTGCCAGTGATCAGATCGACGACCGCGAGGTGGTTGTTCTCCTGAAAGGTGACCACCGCCTCGTTGCGACGATTGATGTCGACGAACTCAGGCTCCAGATCACTGCCGGCCTTGGCCGCCGCGCGCACCGGTCCGAGATCCGCTTCGCGAATCGACCAGTTGCGGGGATGACCCACGAGGTCGACGATCAGCAGCGTGCCCGTGGGCGCCTGGGGAATCAGGCCGTCGTTCAGATCCTCGTCACGCTCGTTCTCGATGACGATGGCGACCCGCCGCTTGTCCGGTGCCACGGCGATCGAGTCCGGCTGACCGCCGAGCGGATGGCTCGCGACCACCCGGCGTGTGAAGCGATTCACCACCTTCAGCTCACCGCTCGGCGCAACGAAGGAGGGCGAAGTGTTCACCGCCACCAGCACGAAACGGCCGACCACGACCAGACTGGTGGGCTCGCCGCCCATCGCCACTGTGCCCTGACCGCCTGGCGCGCTCGGGTTGGCGATGTTCACAAAACCGATGGCCCCGTTCTCGGCGTCCGTGTAAACCAGCTGACGACCGTCGCTCGAAGCGTCGACGATCTCCGCGACACCGGATCCGTTACCTGCCATCACGTCGAACGAAGCGGCATGCTGGAACAGACGCTCGTGCATCCGACCGTGCGAGTGGCCGTGCTTCGGTCCATGCCAACGATCATGATCACGGTCATCGGCGGCAACGCTGCCCGCCGTGACCAGCATCGTCAACGCGGCTGCGCGTGCAACCGCTCGCGGGCCTTGGCCCGGTCGTGAGAGTAGCGACACTTCTGTCTCCCGTGGGATTCGATTGCGAAGGGGGCCAGACCGAATGACCCGGCCAAGAGCACGAAACCCCGCACATCGCAATCGCCAGCCCCCCAATCGATGAATGGATCTCGATCGGCAGAATCTGCGACCACGGCCACGGGGTTCACATCCCAGCAATCTCCCATCCACATATGTCGCTGTTGTTACATGACGGTCTTGCACTACGGGTTGACGAATCAAACGCCGCAAAATAGGCCAGCACAGGAATACGATGCCTCGTCGGTGAATTCGACCGGCGATAGCCGACGCCCAGTGCTACAAGCGCTCGACAACACCGCGCAAAACCCGGACAGGCGCCATCAACGTCTGCGGGGATTGGGGCGAAGCCCTGGTGCGTTCAGCGCATGACATGACTGGTATCGGTAGCCGCGACGGCACTTGGGAGCTTGCGTAGCTCGACCTCGTCACCGACGGCCGCGGCGAGCACCGCAAAGCCGCCGGGTCCGAGCCGGACGCCGTCGGTATCGGCGCGCACACGGGCCCAGCCACGCAGGGCCGCTCCGCTGCCGGCGCGCGCGAGCTCGACCAGATCGCCGTCCTCGATGCGCAGACGCCCGGCCAGCGCGGCAGGCAGTGGGATCTGGCGGCGCGAGCCGACGAACAGATCCTCGTCGTCCGCCTGCAGCGCGACGCGGGCGCGCGCTTGCTGGAGCTGCGTTCGCCGGGCCCGGGTGGCGGGCAGATCCGGCCGACCCGATGCATCCAGACAGACGCCATAACGTGCGCCCGCCGCCTCACGGTCGATGTAGCCGAGCGCGACATCGGCCGCCACCCGTTCCGGCGCGCGGCGCAGCGGGTCACCATGGCCACCGCCACCTGATGACTCCAGACGCACCAGATCGCCCCGTTCGAGCTGGAAGCCACCGATCTTGCCGGGCACCGGCGAGGTCGCGACCGGGCGGCCATCGCGGATCACGGTGAATCGATTGGCGGCGCCGGCATGCCCGCCGGCGACACCGAAGGGCGGGATGACCGCGTGATCGGCGAGCACCGACAGACTCGCGCCGTCTGCCAGCACGCGCAGGTCACGACGCATCCCGCAACCACCGCGATACTCGCCATCACCAAACGAGCCTTCACGCACACCGTAGTGCTCGACCCGAATCGGGCACTGGGCCTCGACGATCTCCACCGCCTGGACAACGTTGAAGTCCCCCTCGGGAAACGCCCGCACCGCGTGGTTGCCATCGAGTCCACGCACCGCGCCTGTGCCACCGGCCGGGTACTCGTATAGCAGGAAGATGCCGTCCTCGCCCGACTTCGGTCCGGACAGATAGACGTGGTTCGCGCCACCCTTGAGATCGCCGACCAGTTGCTCCGGCAGGGCCTGGCCCAACGCCGAGACCATCAGACCGATCATCAAGGCCCGACACTCGACCATCCCGCCGCACGGCGCCGGCAGGGTCGCGTTCAGGAAGCTGCCGGACGGGTTGATCACCTCGATGGGATTGAACGAGCCGTGATTCACCGGGGTGTGTGGATCGAGGAAGGACTTGGCGACGCTGGCAACCGCGTTCAGCGCCATCGCCGGGCCGACATTGGTGGGCCCCATGCACTGCGGGTCGCTGCCGCTGAAATCGGCGACCATACGCTCGCCATCGATGCTCAGCTTCAGACGCGCGAAGAGCGGCTCGGCGCCGTGGCCGTCGCTGTCCAGGTAGCCCTCGGCGTGGTAGTCGCCGTCCGCGACCGCCGCGATGCGCGTGCGCATCACCCCCTCCGCGCGCCGGATCAGCTCCTCGATAGCGGACAGGAAGTCGTCGCCGCCGAAGCGATTGAACAGCCGCTGCAGGTGCTCGGCCGCCTTGCGCGAGGTGCCGAGCATGGTGTTGAAGTCCCCGCGACGCTCGCGGGCGATGCGCATGTTGTTGAAGAGCAGATCGAGGAACGCCTGATTCATCACGCCGCGTTCGCAGATCCGGGTCGGGACGATGCGCAGGCCTTCCTGATAGACCTCGCGGACCCGACCGGATAGCGAGCCCGGCGTCATCCCACCTACGTCGCCCCAGTGACAACGCGTGGCGATGAACAGGGCCGGACGCCCGGCGTGGAAGAACGGCATCAACATCAGCACGTCGTTCAGATGCGTGCCCCCGGTGTAGGGGTCGTTGTGCAGGAAGATGTCACCCTCGTGGATGTCGTCACCGAACACGTGCAACAGCTCCGCCGTCGAGTAGGGCACGGCGAAGATGTGGATCGGGTTGTCGGCCTGGCCCTGCGCGACCAGCCGGCCATCGGCCGCGACCAGCGCGCAGGAGAAATCGTGGCCCTCGTAGATGATCGACGAGTAGGAGCTGCGAATGACATTCGCACGCATCTCGTTGACCACCGCCACCAGGGATTCGCGGATCAGCTCCAGTCGACCCAACGTGCTCATGACCGTCTTTCCTCAATCCTGGCCCGGGCCGGCCACGATAGGTCGCCGACCGTCACACGTCCAGACGCCTTCACGACGCCGGCTCGTATCGCATCGACATCTGCCGCCCACGAATTTCAGCCGCAGGACCGCAAGTCGCATATCGCTAGACCAAAGTGGCATAGTGCGGCACGGGTACGAACCGCGGCCGGCGATGGCAGAATGCCGATTCAGGCCGCCATGCCTGCACAACCCGCCGGGAGAGAAGAGCATGAAACTGGAAACCATGGCGATCCACGCCGGATACGAGCCGGACCCGACCACCAAAGCGGTGGCGGTGCCGATCTATCAGA
>JAGRHX010000792.1 GCA_020444775.1 Gammaproteobacteria bacterium | reverse complement strand
CGACAACGCCGGCAAGATGGGCAAGCTCATCAGCCGGCGCTACAACCGCGCCCGCCAAGCCCAGATCACCACGGAACTGACCGAGATCATCTCCGGGGCCGCGGCGCTGGGTTGAGGCCCGAGAGGCCGCAGAGTGTGGCGTGCTTGTGGCTCTGCACAAGCATGCTCGGTGCTTCGTTGACCTCCAGGCACACGGGCAGTACCACCGGTACCCTCCGCCAATGTCCCCGCGCCTCCGCTTCGGGCTCTGGGTTGCGGCGGTGGGCGGGTGCGCCGTTTCGCCCGTGCTGTTCCGCCTGGTCGCCCCGTGGGCGGGCGCGGCGTGGCAGTGCCTGTGCCTCGGCGGGATCCTGGCGCTCTATGCGACCACGCCGGCGGACGCGATCAAACTGCCCGCGTGGCTGAGCCGCGCGATCATCGTGGGCGGGATGGTGCTGTGGCCGTGGCTGTGCTATGGGCGGGTGACGCCGGCCCTGCTGATTCCGGCGCTTGTCGCGGTGCTGTTCGACCATGTGCCGCTGACGATGACGCGGAAGGGCGCGCCGAAACCGAGGGTGCGCATCGAGGCGCGCTGGTCCTGGAAGCCGGGCGTGCTGGCAGACTGGGCGACCTCCGTCCAGCTGTGGTCGCCCACGTTGTGGATCACGCTCGGGAGCCCGGAGTCGAGCGTGGCGACCCCGGAGTGGGCACTCCGCGGCTGCGGCTTCGTGCTGCTCTGGATGCTCGTGCTGCAACTGCCCGAGGAGCGGTCCGCCCGTTGGCCGGGGGTCACGACGCGTGTTGTGGTCGCGTCGGTGTTCGGCGTGCTCAACCTGTTCGCCGTGGTCGCCTATGCGTCCAACCCACACCGGTGATGCGGGCTACGCCAGTCTCGCGGCTCGGCACAAGCGCGCACGACGAACCTCGCGCCGCCGGCGACTCACCATGCTTGCTCAGAGCAGCAAGCATGCCACCCGTCGGACGGTGCCGGTCGCTTCACCCCGCTCACGCCATCACGATATGGTCCCGCCGCTCGAAGCCCTTCATCGCGTTGCGCGTGTCCACGATCAGCTTCGCGTGCTTGCCGATCAGCGCGTAGTCGTAGTCGCTGTGGTTGGTCGCGATGACCACGGCGTCGTACGACGCGAGCATCTCCGGGCTCAGGTCCTTCGAGCGGAGTTTCAGGTCGTGGCGACGGACCTTGGGCGTCTCGGGGATGTGCGGGTCGTTGTAGTCGACCTCGGCCCCGAGGTCCTTGAACTTCTCGATGAGCTCGAACGACGGGCTCTCGCGCAGGTCGTCGATGTCGGGCTTGTAGGCCACGCCCAGGACGAGCACCTTGCTGGTGCCGATCGCCTTGCCGTGCTTGTTGAGCGCGAGCATGAGGCGATGCACGACGTACTCGGGCATGCCGCGGTTGATCTCGCCGGCCAGTTCGATGAACTTGGTCGCGTGCCCGACCTCGCGGGCCTTCCACGTCAGGTAGAACGGGTCGATCGGGATGCAGTGCCCGCCCAGGCCCGGCCCGGGGTAGAAGGCCATGAACCCGAACGGCTTGGTCTTGGCCGCCTCGATGACTTCCCAAACGTCGATATCCATCTTGTGGCACATCATCGCCACCTCATTGATCCAGCCGATATTGATGATCCGGAACGAATTCTCCAGCAGTTTGGTCATTTCAGCCGACTTGGCCGTCGACACCACATGAATCTCGCGGATGATCTTTCGGTACAGCAGCGCCGTATACTCGCCGCTCTTGGGTTCAACCCCTCCGACCACCTTCGGGATACGCGTCACATCGTAGAGCTTGTTTCCGGGATCGATCCTTTCCGGTGAAAACGAAAGATAAAAATCGCGTCCGACCTTCCGTCCGCCTTTTTGCAGCTCCGGAAGAATCAGCTCCTCGGTCGTCCCCGGATAGGTGGTGCTCTCCAGAATGATCAGGGCATGTTTTTTGACATATTTGGCGATCGTGCGCACGGCGCTGAGGATATAGCTAATGTCGGGAGTGTAGCGGCGGCGCAACGGGGTGGGAACACAGATAATGAGGACATCCATATCGCGGATCAACTCGAAGTCGGTGTGGGCGGAAAGTCTCTTGGCGCGCACGACGGCGGCCAACTGGGCGGTGGGAATGTCGGAAATATAGCTGCGGCGGGCATTGACCTGACGGACCCGGTCTTCGTCCATATCCAGACCGGTCACCCGGTAGCCGGCCTTGGCAAAA
>JAGRHX010000791.1 GCA_020444775.1 Gammaproteobacteria bacterium | reverse complement strand
GGTGGCGCCGGCACCGGCAAGCTGTTGCCCACCGGCAAGGTGATCGACCAGCTGGAGGTGTCAGGGCTCGGCACCGTCGAGGTGTCGATGGTGGACGCGGCCAATCCACTGGTATTCGTCGAGGCCAGCAGCTTCGGCCTGACCGGCACCGAGCTGCCCGAGGACATCGACGCCAGGACCGAGGTGATGCAGCGTCTGGACTCGATACGACGCCACGCGGCGGTCGTCATGGGTCTCGCGCGCAGTCCGGAGAGTGCCTCCCCGGCGGTGCCGATGATCGGCCTGGTGGCACCCGCTCAGGATGCTCGGACGCTGGCCGGCGAACCGAATCCGGCCGCGGACGGCGATCTCACGGCACGCATCGTGTCGTCGGGCAACATCCATCGCGCGCTACCGCTGACCGGCTCCATCTGCACCACGGTCGCGGCACGCATCGAGGGCACCCTGGTGCACCGGAACGCGCGTCCGGTGGAGGATCCGGAAGCGGATCTGCGTATCCAGCAACCCTCGGGCGTGCTGCGCGTCGCCTCCAAGGTGCTGCAACGCAACGGTGAATGGCACGCCGAGTTCGGAGCCACCTATCGCACCCAACGCCGCTTGTTCGATGGTTTCGTCTACGTACCGGCGGCGCGGGTACCGGGTCTGCTGTCGCTACGTTCGGCACGAAGTGGCGGCGAGCGCGCGGCCTGAGGTCAGAGCTTCACGTCCATCGCCGAGCGTAGACCGTCACTCATCAGATTGAAGCAGATGCCGGTGATGAAGATCATCACCCCCGGCATTGCCGCATTCAGTGGGGCGACGTAGATCGATTGCCGGAGCGTGTTCAGCATCAAGCCCCAATCGGCGGCCGGTGGGCTCACCCCGAGTCCCAGGAAGCTGAGCCCGGAGGCGATGATGATGCTGACGCTCACCAGGCTGGACGCATAGATCAAGACCGGCCCGAGCACGTTTCCGAGCACGTGCACGCGCAGGATGCGCAGTGTGCTGGCCGGAGTCGCGCGCGCCGCGGCGACGAAGTCCAGCTCGCGCACCTGGGTGGTGACGGTCTCGGCGACCCTACAGATCGGTGGCATGAAGATCAGGGTCAGCGAGATGACGGCATTGACGATCCCGGCGCCGAGCGCGCCGGAGATCGCGATGGCGAGCAGGATCGAGGGAAACGCGTAGAACACGTCCATGGTGCGCATGATCACCATGTTCGTGCGGCCGCCGACGAAGCCCGCGATCACCCCCAGACTGCCACCCAGCAGCAGCGCGGCCAGCACCGGGGCAATGGCGGTGAACATCGACACCCGGCCACCATGGATCAACCGGCTCAGCATGTCTCGGCCGAGCTCGTCGGTGCCGAGCACGTAGCCCGGCGTGCCGACCGGGGCAAGGCGCTTGAGCATGCTGGTCTTGTAGGGATCGTGCGGCGCCACGTACGGTGCGAAGATCGCGGCCAGCAGGATGCACAGCACGATCAGCGCGCAGACGATGGTGACCGGGTCGCGCGCCAGACGCGAGAAGACCGTCGACCAGTAGCCACGTCTTTGCGCAACGAAGTCGGCCTGTGCGGGCGTCTCGATGATGGGCTCGGCTATCGCGTTCATGAGTGAGCATCCTCGGCCTTGGGCAGCGCTGTCGCTGCCTGCTTCAGCGCTTGATTCGAGGGTCCAGGGAGGCCTGCAGGATGTCGACCAGCAGGTTCAAGGTGACGAAGATCATCGCCAGCGCCAGGATCGTGCCCTGCAGCAAGGGGATGTCCCTGGAGAAGATTGCGTTGTTCAGCAAAAGTCCCGTGCCCGGCCAGGCAAACACCGTCTCGATGAGGATCGAACCACCGAGCAGATAGCCGAGCTGCAATCCCATCACCGCCAGCACCTGCGGTGCCGCGTTCTTGGCAACGTGCCTGAACACCTTGAGCTCGCTCAGTCCCTTGGCCCGCAGCGCCTCTACGAACTCCATGTTCAGCAGTTCGGCCACCGCGCCACGCACCGTTCGGGTGACGATGCCCGCGGGTATCACCGACAAGGCAATCACCGGTAGCACCATGTGCTTGAAGCTCTCGACGCTGAGGCTGAAGGTGGTGGCACCGTCCGGGCTCATACCCAACGAGGGCAGCAACGCCAGCTCGACCGAGAAGACGATCACCAGGACGATGGCGAGCCAATAGTGCGGGACGCTGACGCCGGTAATGGCGAGCGCCGTGAACATGCGATCGGCGGGTCGACCGTGATAGTAGCCGGCCAGCGCACCGAGCACGCAGCCGGCCAGGAAACCGAGCACCGCGCCACCGACGGCCAGGATCAAGCTGTTGACCAGCGCCGGTCCGATCTCGGCCAGCACCGGTCGCCCGGTGACGATGGAGATGCCGAAGTCACCGAGCATGGCCCGCCCCAGCCACAGCCCGTACTGAACCGCCAGCGGCTTGTCCAGGCCGTACTCGGCCTTGATCCGGTCGATCACCTCCTGCGGCGCGTCCTCGGGCAGGATCGAGCTGAGTGGGTCACCGGGCCCGATGTAGACCAACGAGAAGCAGACGATGGTCACGCCCAGCGCGATAGGCAACACGTACAGCAGGCGGTTGAAGATGTAGAACAACACTTCCAGGCGCTCCTCCACCGGCGGCTGCAGCCGCCCGGTGGTGCGAGATGACGGCGTCCGACCAGGGCCGGGACAGACCCGTCAGACCACGTGGCCTGACGGATCCTGTCCGCTCATCGACTTGCCGTTGTTACTCGATACTGATGGGTGTCAGATCCTGAAACCAGCTCTTTGCCTGGACGAAGCCCTTCACCTTTGGCGACAGGGCACGAGGATTGACGTCATGGGTCACCCAGATCCATTCGGCATTGTCGACCGCGCGCTCGTGCACCGAGCGCAGGATGGCTGATTGCGCCTCGGCATCGAAGGTCTTGGACGCCTTGTCCAGGGTCTGGTCGTACCAGGGGTCCTTCAGCATGCCCCAGTTCGATCCAGCCGGAGAGATACGCGAGCTGAGGAAGAAGCGCTCGAAAGCGCTGTACGGATCCTGGGTGGCGTGGCTGACGATGACCGCGTTGACACCTTTGGAGACGGCCTCCTTGTCATCGGCCGGCTTGCGGTGGAAGGCAGTCAACGCGTTCCACTCCATGACCTCGGCCTGGACGTCGAAGAAGCATTCGTTCAGATTCGCCTGCAGGAACTCGAACATCGGCAGCGGCTGCATCTGCCCCGAGCCGCTGGTCGAGATCGCGATCTTCACCGACAAGGGCTTGTCCTTGCTGTGGCCGGCCTCGGCCATGAGCTTGCGCGCCTCGTCCGGTCGGTAGCCGAGCTTGAACTTCGGCTCGCCGAACCAGGTGTCACCCGGCGGCACATGGCCCATGGCCGGCACGCTCAAGCCGCCCAGCATCTGGTTCATGCCGTCGCGGTCGATACACAGGTTCGCCGCCTTGCGCACGCGGATGTCGTTCCATGGCGATCCTTCGATACGGCTCGGCTTGATCGCCCAGTTGTGCGGATAGGCATTGGTGACGATCTGCATGCCCGATGACTTCAGGCGTGGCACCGCGTCCGGGGGTGGCGCCTCGATGAAGTCCACCTGCCCGGACAGCAAGGCGGCGACGCGGGCCGAAGCCTCCGGAATCGGACGCAGTATCACCCGGTCCACCTTTGGCACTCGGGCCGGGTCCCAATAGTCCTTGTTCGCGACCATCTCGACCTTGGCGCGCTGGGTCTGGCTGACGAAACGCCACGGGCCGGTGCCCGACGGGCTCTTTGCGAACTCCGCCCAGCTACCGACCTTCTCGAAGTGCTCCTGACTGGACATGAACCAGAAGCTGACCTGGTAGGGCACATAGGCGGTCGGCGTCTTGGTCAGGATCTCGACGGTGTAGTCGTCGACCTTGTTCACCGC
>JAGRHX010000790.1 GCA_020444775.1 Gammaproteobacteria bacterium | reverse complement strand
CGCTGCATGATGCTGTACTGGATGGTCAGCGAGCGGATCGGGTCGAAGAAGCGCTGCACGTAGAAGAGGAAAGCGACCACCACGCCGAGATCCAGATCGCCGCCGAGCACCATACGCCCGCCGACCAGCACCACGATCCCCATCGCCAGCCCGGTGAGCGCGTCGACGATCGGGATCATCATGTTGGAGTAGCGGGAGGCTCGGGTATGGGCGCGCAGGTTCTCGTTGGCGATCTCGCCGAACAAGCGATAGTTGACGTCCTCGCGTGCCATGCCCTGGATCGCCCGGATACCGTGCACGTTCTCGGCCAGGGCACCGTTCACCGATGAGCTGGTCACCCGTGCGTGCAGGAAGACCTTGCGCGCTCGCGGCAGCCAGACGATACGCACGGCGAACAGCGCCGGCACCACGCCCAGGGTGAGCAGTCCCAGCCAGGGATCAAGCCACAGCAGCACGGTGACGATGCCGAGCAGCAGCACCAGATCACCGATTGCGAAGATCGAGGTCTCGAGAAACTCCTGCAGCGCGTTCACATCGCCCTGCAGCCGCGACATCAGACGACCGACCTCGGTCTTGTCCATGAACGACAGCGAGACCTGCTGCAGATGCGCGTACATGGCGCGCCGCAGGTCGAACAACAGATGACCGGAGACCCGGCCGACGATCATCTCCTGAACCACGTTGGCCACGTAGTTGATCACCACGACGATGAAGAACACGCGAGCGATCTGTAGCAGCAGGGAGCGGTCCGGCACGCTGAGCCCCACCGCGTCGTCGATGGCCATGCGCAGCAGCAGCGGTGTCAGCACCTGGGTCACGGTGAACAACAACACCGCGGCCACCGCAATCGTCACCAGCTTGCGGTACGGACTGATGAACTGCCAGAAGCGCCGCACCACGACGCCGTCGAAGGCGGCACCGAACATCTCCTCCTCGTAGGAGACCTGCGAGCCGACCACGGCCAGCGGCCGGCCGCGCCGACGGGTCAGGCCCGGCGCCGCAGGCTGCTGCTGCGTCGGCGGGGTCGGTGACGCCGCCGGGCCCGAGTCAGGGGACGAGTAGCCGCGCTCGCTCATGACGCGTCACCGTCGGCGGCGAGCTGACCGGCCTCGCGCGTCTGCAGCTCGTAGAGGTCGGCATAGCGTCCACCCAGCTCGATGAGCTCCCGGTGACTGCCCGATTCGACAATCCGTCCCTCGTCGATGAACAGGATCCGGTCCGCGTGCATCAGCGAGGACAGCCGGTGGGCGATGACGATGGTGCCGCGGCTGGCGCGGCTGTCGGCCAGCGCGGTACGGATGTCGCGTTCGGTGCCGGCATCGATGGCCGCGGTCGCGTCGTCGAAGACCACGATTCGCGCCTGGGGCAACAACCCGCGGGCGATGGCCAGGCGCTGGCGCTGACCACCGGAGAGCGTCACGCCACGTTCGCCGACCAGGGTGTCGAAGCCCTCCGGCAGCTGCGACACATAGTTGTAGAGCTGCGCGGTCTCGGTGGACTGGCGGATCGCGCTGCGATCCGCCCACGGATCGCCATAGGCGACATTCGCCTCGATCGCTGAGGTGAACAGGAACGCATCCTGCTGCACCACCGCGACGTAGCGACGCAGCGATTCGAGCTGATAATCACGGATATCGACACCGTCCAGGCTGATGCGCCCCTGGCTGACGTCGTAGTAGCGGGCGACCAGATGAGCCAGCGTGGACTTGCCGCTGCCGGGCGGACCGACGATGCCCAGCACCTCGCCCGGCGCGAGCTCGAAGCTGATGTCGTTCAGCACCGGGGTCCGTGGGTCGCCGCCTGGATAGACGAAGGCGACGTTCTCGAAGCGCAGCGTGGCGGGCCGCTCCGGTGCCGGACGAGCGTTGGGTCGATCGCGGATCTCCGGCTCCAGATCGAGGATCTCGAACAGCCGCGCGCCGCAGGTGGAGGCCCGCGCGATGGAGTTGACCATCCAGGCAATCTGCCTGACCGGCTGCTGCAGGATCGCCATGAAGGCCAACGCCGCGGTCAGCTCTCCAAGGCTGATGCGGCCACTGATCACCCGCTCGCCACCAACCCACAGGACCAAGCCCATGCACAGGTAGAAGACGAAGGTCATCGCCGTGGTGCTGCCGACGAACACCGCGATGCGCTTGTGCGAGATACCGAGCGCCCGCGCCGAGACATGGTCGAAGCGCTGCATCTCGAAGCGTTGCGAGGCGAAGGCGCGCACCACGCGGATGCCGCCCAGATTGTCCTCCATGATGCGGGTCAGCACCCCCAGCTCACCTTGCAGACGCAGCCATAGCGCGCGCAGCTTGAGCCGGCCCCAGGAGGCGCCCACCCCGACCACCGGCACGAAGGCCAGCGCCACCAGCGCCAGCACCATGTCGGTGCGCATCAGCACCAGGGCCCCGCCGACGATCATGATGCTGAGCAGGACCATGCGCAGGATGCCGGTATGCACCCACATGCGCACCCCTTCCAGGTCGAGGATGCCGCGGGTCATCAGCTCACCGGTGTGCACCTTGTCGTGATAGCTGAAGGACAGACGCTGCAGCTGCCGGTAATAGTCCAGCCGCAGCTCGTGAGCGAGCAGATGGCCGACCGACTCGCCCTGGTAGTTCTGGGTCATGGTGAACAGACCGCGTGCCACGGTGGCGGCGAACAGCCAGGCGCCGCTGAGGGTCAGCGCGTGCAGGGTCGCATCCCGTTGCACGGGATCCCCGGCCCCCGGCGCCGACAGCAGCGCATGCGCCTGGTCCACCGCGTGCCCGATGAGCTGTGGGATGGTGATCTGCATCAACGCGGCGAGCACCGTGGCCACGATCGCGAGCGCCATGCGCCAGCGATGCCGGAACGCCATGAGGCTGACGCGCAGCAGGATGCCCAGATCGAAGCCGACCGCGACGCGTGCCGCATCGGGCGAGCTCGGCACCAACGGCATCCGCTCGGCGCTGGTATTGGCCGGGTCGGGCCGGTCGTGGGTCATTGAGTCGGGTCGAGGTTGCGCGCTGGGCATTCGGATCTCGTGACGATGCTGGACGTGACCACGCCGGCGACGGCTTCGGGCGCCCGGACTGCGCGTCCCGAGGCTGGTGGCAGCGCTGTATCGGGCAACCGCTGCACGAATCCCGTCTGGATTCATCCGGGCAAACGCCCCATGAGTCGCGCTCGGCGGGCCACGCATTATGCACAATCAGCACGCCGGCCGCTGGCAGGTCACCCGCCCCTGAACCATAATGCCCGGTCCGATGCCCGTTCACCCGACCCGGCGACCTGTATTCAGGCTGCCGACGTCCGGACAACCGGCGACCAGACAACCCGTGGAGGTCGAGTATGGCGGTGCACGCCGTGGATTCGCGCAACCAACAGCTGCTGCTGCAGGCGCTCAGGGTGGACCTGGCCGCGGCCCATCGTCTGGCCGTGCTGCACGAGCTGGACGAGGGCATCGACAATCATTTCACGGCGATGGTGCCCGGCCAGCCGCAGCACTACCTGGCCTTGCCCTTCGGCCTGCACTGGTCGGAAGCCTCCGCCAGCAACCTGATCGTCTGTGACGCGCAGGGCAAGACCATCGCCGGCAACGGGCTGGTCGAGCTGTCGGCGCATTGCATCCACGAGCCGGTGCACCGGCTATGCGGTGCGCAGGTGGTGCTGCACACCCATCAGCCGTGGACACTGGCCTTGAACATGCTGGAGGACAACCGTCTGGTCACCGCAAGCCAGACAGCCGCCTTCTTCCACGGCCGGGTGGCCTATGACGATCACTATGCCGGCACCGCGGACGATCCGAGCGAGGGCGAGCGGCTGGCGGCGGTGCTCGGCGATCCGAAGGGCCGCAAGCACACGCTGTTCATGAAGAACCACGGCGTGATGGTGACCGGCGACACGGTCGCCCAGGCCTATCGTCGGCTGTACATGCTCGAGCGGGTCTGCAAGGCGCAGGTCCTGGCGATGAGCAGCGGCCGCCCGCTGGCACCGCTATCGGACAAGGTCATCGCACAGGTGCAGGCGCCGGTCGATCACGACCCGCATTCGAGGGTGGAACGCGAACGGTTGTTCATCGAGGCGATGAAACGCGTGCTGGATCGCGAGCTGCCCGGCTACGCCGACTGATCCGGCCGCGCCGATGACGGCGGCCCGGCCTCGCCAGTGGCGCCGCTCGCGGCCCGCGCCGCGTCGACGGCCGCGGCTACGATGGCCGACAGCTGCCCGGCATCGACCCCACGGAAGAAGCGCCCGGCCGGGGCAATCCGCACATTGGGACCTTCGGCGCAACGACCGAAGCAGCGAATCCGGGTGACCGAGATCTTCGCGCCGAGGCGCGCGAGGCGCAGCTCCAGTTCCGCCGCGAGCTGCTCACTGCCGCGCGCAGCGCACGATGGCTGACGCGGGTTCGCGCGCCGATTCACACAGACGATGATCTCGGCGCGACCGTGCGGGTCGGACATCTCGGCATCGGACCTGTAGGACATGTGGTTCTCCGGCTTGCGGTGGACTGCGACGTGGCGCACCCGTTGCGCTGAAGCCAGCCAGCGCGCCTGCAACGGCCTCTGCGCGCAGGGCAGTCTGCTCGAAGGTGTCCGCCGGGCGGCGCGCGCCATTGTTCTCGACATCCGGCTTTTGACAACTGAACGGGTCACAGTAGAATTCCCGAGTAATTTAGTCAGGAATTGGCGCACTGGCCGTAGGGGCATTGTCCGACATCTCCCACGGCAGCCGATCAGCAGCAGGTAAACCAATGTCTTCTTCTCCGGCATCCGACGTCGAGCAACTGGTCAAACGCGAATACCAGCACGGTTTCTTCACCGACATCGAAGCCGATACCGTGCCGCCCGGCCTCGACGAGAACGTCATCCGACTCATCTCAAAGAAGAAGAACGAGCCCGAGTTCATGCTCGAGTGGCGGCTCGCGGCTTATCGTCGCTGGTTGACGATGACACCGCCGAGCTGGGCGCACGTCGATTATCCCGAAATCGACTACCAGGCCATCTCCTACTATTCATCCCCGAAATCGAAGGCCGACGGCCCGAAGAGCCTGGACGAGGTCGATCCGAAGCTGCT
>JAGRHX010000789.1 GCA_020444775.1 Gammaproteobacteria bacterium | reverse complement strand
AGTTTTCCGCAAGAGCGGCTTTCGCCGCCTCCGATTCAAGCGTGTAGGCGAGTTCGGTTTCGAGGATGCGGGTCTCGAACGGCGGCTGTTCGGGAAAGCGGTGCAGCATCGTCGTCATCCACCACGAGAAGCGCTGCGCTTTCCACACCCGTGCCAGGGCCCGTCTGCTGTATTCGCCCAGCGCTCGCGGATCGTGGTGGCGATAGCAGTCGATCAGCGCTCGAGACAGGTAGTGCACGTCTGATGCGGCCAGATTCAACCCCTTGGCACCGGTCGGCGGAACGATGTGCGCCGCATCGCCGGCCAGGAACAGTCGGCCCCAGGCCATCGGCTCGGCGACGAAGCTGCGCATCGGCGTGATGCTCTTGTCCAGCACCTCGCCGCGTGCGAGCCGGCTCGGGCCATCGTGTCCCAGGCGTTGCGCGAGCGTGTCGAAGATCCGTTGCTCGGGCCAGTCCTGCAACGGCGTGTCCGGCGCGACCTGCAGATACAGGCGCGAGCGATGGTTGGAGCGCATGCTGAACAGCGCGAAGCCGTCCTCGTGGCGCGCGTAGATCAGCTCCTCGTCCACCGGCGCGGCCTCGACCAGCATCCCCAGCCAGGCGAAGGGATAGCGCTTTTCGAACACCTGCAGGTGGCGAGTCGGCATGTGCGCGCGGGCGATACCGTGAAAACCGTCGCAGCCGGCGACGAAATCGCAACGCAGCTCGTGCCTGGCACCGGCGTGCTCATAGCGCACCAGCGCGGTGCGGGATGGCCCCGCGGCATGTGCGTGGACAACGGGTTGCGCGTCGAAATCGTGCAGACTCGATGCCGGTGCGTCGAACAGCAGCGGTAGCCCGGCCGCCAGTCGGGCCCGGATCAGATCCCGGGTGATCTCCGTCTGTCCCCAGACCCGAACGCAGCGGCCGGTGGCGGCGAGCAGATCGATGCGCTCGATCTCGCCGTCGACGCACAGCTTGATGCCGGTATGGCGCAAGCCTTCTCGCTCCATGCGCTCGGACACGCCGGCCGCGCGCAGCATCTCGCAAGTGCCGTGCTCGATCACGCCGGCGCGAATGCGCGCCTCCACGTAGGCGCGATCACGTGCCTCGAGGATGACATTGTCGATGCCTTCGGCGGCGAGTAGCTGGCCGAGCAGCAGCCCGGCCGGGCCCGCGCCGATGATCGCGACCTGAGTACGCTGTGTCATCCGCGCGGTGGCTCCCTGTCAGCGGCCGCACCCGACGCATTCAGAGCGTCGGTGGGTAGCCGCGTGCCGCGTATGGGAAGCCGTGCAGTTCCCGGTTACGTGGTGATTGCAGATGGTGGTTGTTGTGATACGAGCGGATCTCGGCGATGCGGTCATCGACGAACACGAACCACTCGGTGCCGCGCAGGGTCTGGGGCTTGTCGCTGTCCGCGGGGGTCCAGACCATGGACCACTCGATCACCGCTTCGTCGCCCTTCACCAGCGCATGGTCGACGTGCCAGCTCGCTCGCGTGCGTGGCCCCACCTTGGCCCAATAGCCGGCAAGCTCGCGCGCCCCGGCGACCGGCGCGTGATCGACGAAGTAATGGACCACGCCCTCGTGAAAGGTCGACATCATCAACGCCACGTCGGCCGTGTTGCAGCCGTGGTAGTAACGCAGGATGGTGTCCAGACGCGGGTCGTGCTGCTGCGTGCTCATCGTCGTGCGCAACCCCTCAGACGCTGACGGTTGCCGATCTCGATCGCGTCGCCACTCTGGCCGCCGCCTCGCATGCGCGCACCTGCTCGGCTACGCTACGTTCGAACCAGACCAGCGCGGGCTCGTTGCGGCCGTAGACCACGTGCTCCTGAGCGCCGGCGTGAAAACCGCGTTGGATGCCCTCGGCGACCACGAAGTCCTCGTCGAGCACGGTGTCCAGGGTCAGCTGCATGTTCTTGTCCCAGTGACCGCGGGACTTGTCGGAGGTCGCGGGCTCGGGGATGAAGAAATCCAGGGTCCAGCGGCAACGGTCCGGTCCCATGGGATAGACCGACCAGATCTCCATGTGGTCGATCTGCACCACCAGCACCGTGTTCGGGAACAGCACGTAGACGACGGCGCTATGCGTGATGAGGTCCCAGCTCTGCGCGGGCTGGTTTCGGATCGATTCGATACTGCGCCGGGGCAGGACCTCGCGAAGATGCGGGCCGAAGCCGTGCACCAGACAGGTGTCGGGCAGGAAGATGGGGCCGACCGTGTTCTTGTGCAGGACGGCGAAGTGGTAGGGCTCCAGGAAGGTGTCGATGAACACCTTCCAGTTCATCTGGTGCTGCATCTCGCGGCGATCGTAGTGATGGTATCCCGCTAGACCGTAGCTGGCGATCTCCGGGGCGAGCCCGGCCAGGAAGCCGTCGATGTCGGGAACCTGAGGCTGATCGCCGTTGGGAACCACCCAGACCAGACCGTCGCGCTCCAGGCAGGGGAGCACGGTCAGGCCGTGTGTCTCGCGGTCCAGTTCCCGAAACGCGTCGCGGTTCGGCAGCGCCGTGAGCGTGCCTTGGGTGTCGTAGACCCAACCGTGATAGGGACAGATGAAGCCCTTGCGCGTCTGCCCACAGCCCTCGGCGGGGCGCGCGCCGCGATGTCTGCAGACGTTCAGGAAGGCCCTACAGGTACCGTCCTCGCCACGTACCAGCAGGATCGGCACGCCACTGTGGTCATGGGTCAGGAAGCTGCCCGGCTCGGGCAACTGACAGCTCAGCGCCAGCATCAGCGGATACCGGCGGAACAGCGTGTCGATCTCGCGTGCGTGCCAGTCGCGACAGATGTAGTTGGACACCGGGTTCTGGTAGAGCCCGTCGGTGAGCGTGGTCGAGCGCGCGTCTATCAGCGCGAACAGCGACCCCGCCAGCTCGGTCTGTAATGATTGTTGCATCGCGCAGGCCTTCAGTACCTCGGTCCGGACAGACCGGCACGCCGCCCCCGGACGGCGCCGGTCACAACGTGAAACGCCCGTCCCGGAACAGACGTCGTGCAATCACCATCCGATGCACCTCGGACGGGCCCTCGTAGACCCGCATCAGGCGTACCTTCTGTGCCAGCAGCTGCAGCGGCAGCTCGCGGGTCACGCCCATGGCGCCGAAGCACTGCATGGCGTTGTCGATGATCTCGGTCGCCATCTCGGTGGCCATGACCTTGATCATCGACGCCTCGGTGCGCACCTGCTCGCCGCGGTCGACCTTGATGGCGGCGTCGAACAGCATCAGCCGGGTGGCGTGGATCCGGGTCGCGGCGTCGGCCACCCACCATTGTACCGCCTGCCGCTCCGACAGCTTGCTGCCAAAGGTCACCCGTTGCTCGGCATGCTCGAGCATCATGTCCAGCGCGCGGCTGGCCATGCCCACGCATTGCGCGCCCATCTGCAGACGGCGCACCGTCAGCCGTAGCTGCATGGGCGCGAAGCCCTGACCGACCTCGCCCAGCACCTGGCTGTCCGGGACACGGCAATCCTCGAACACCACCTCGTAGGTGCGATGCCCGGCGAGCATGGGGATCTCACGCTCGATGATCATGCCGGGCGTGTCACGATCGACCAGGAACGCGGTGATGCCGCCACGCGCCCGCTTCTGCGGATCGGTGAGCGCCATGACGATGGTGAAGTCTGCCTTGGGGATACGGCTGATCCAGATCTTGCGACCGTTGATCACCCAGCCGTCCGCGTCGTGCACCGCCCGGGTCTGCATGCCCGAGGGATCGCCGCCGGCGCCCGGCTCGGAGATGGCAATCGCCGAGCTGGTCTCGCCGCGCGCGTAGGGCTCCAGGTATCGGGCCCGCTGGTCGTCGTTGGCGGTCTGCAGCAGCATGTGCAGATTGGGCGAGTCCGGTGGAAAGGTGAACGGGGTCACGGTTCGCGCCAGCGCCTCGTTGACCCCGACCAGGCTGACCGCGTCCAGGTCCGCGCCGCCGACCTCTTCAGGCACGTCCAGCGCCCAAAGACCCAGCGAGCGGCATTTCTCGTGCAGCGGCGTCAGCTCCTGCTCGGTCAAGGCCACCTGCTGACCGCTGGCCTCGCGCTCCAGGATCAGCTTCTCGAACGGCATCAGGTCGTCGCTCACGAAACGCTCGACGAGCTCCTTGAGCATGCGTTGCTCGTCATTCAGGCTCAAATCCATCGACAGACTCCGGTTGAGAGGGGTGCAGCCTACGCCCCACTTTGCCAGTCGGTGCGCCGAGGGGGTAGGGCGCACGCGTGATTCGGCGTGCGAACGGTGGCCGGGCCCCGGTGCTGGGTAAACGCTGATTCATCAGCGTTT
>JAGRHX010000050.1 GCA_020444775.1 Gammaproteobacteria bacterium | reverse complement strand
CGCGCGGAACCCTCCGCGTGAGCGGCGTCCACCAACAGCCTGGGTGGTCCGGGAAACAGCTGAAGCCGTCCCGGGGGCTGACAGCCGGCCAGCGCCGCCGCCGCGTGCGTCCGTAAGCTGGCGGGATCGACCAGCTCCCCAAGGTGCGCGGCGGCCAGCGCCAGACAGGCGTTCTCGGCTGCGTGCAGCGCAGGCCCTGGCAGACGAACGTCCAGCCGCAGCCCGGCGTGCTGGTAGTCCAACAGGATATTCGTGTCGCAGACGCGCGGCGGGCTGGCGATGAACTCACGTTGGTCGTGGAGCCGCGCGCCCACCGCGCGCGCCTCCATGCTGACCACGCGACGGGCGTTCTCGGGCATCGGCCCGATCAGCAGCGGCCGATCGCGGCGCGCGATGCCGGCTTTGTGCCAGGCGATGGATTCGATCCGCTGGCCCAGGCGATCGGTATGCTCGAGCTCCAAGGTGGTGATGATGCCGACCCGGGAGGCGAAGACGTTGGTCGCATCGAAGCGACCGCCCAGACCGCATTCCACCACCGCGACCTGAACACCCCGGCGGGCGAACTCGTGACAGGCCGCCGCGGTCAGCACATCGAAGAAGCTGGCGACGTCGGCGTGAGCGCCGCCGGTCGGCGTCTCACGAAGCAACACGGTCCAGACATCGTCCAGGGCGTCAGCGAATGCCTGCTCGGTCACAGGTGCGCCGTCGATACGGATGCGTTCGGTCCAGTCCACCAGGTGCGGCGAGGTGTACAAGCCGGTGCGCAAACCGCAACCGCGCAGTACGGCCTCGATATAGTGTGCGGTCGACCCTTTGCCCTTGGATCCGGCGACGTGGACCACGGCGAGTGACTGATGGGGATCGTCCAGGCCGTGGAGCAGCCGCAGCACGCCAGCTTGGGCCATGGCGTGACGCCTGGCCGGGCTCGTCTCCGGGCGGACCAGGGACAGCAGCCGCTCGATGGCGCCTGCGTAGCTCATCCTGGATGGCTCATCGGCCACCTGCGTAAGCCTGTGCGCGCAACGGTGCTGTTCTCACTCAGCCGGCACGTCGACGGCGTGCAGCGCGCAACAGGCTTGAAGCGTGTTGTGCAGCAGGCAGGCGATGGTCATCGGGCCGACGCCGCCCGGTACCGGTGTGATCCCTGCCACGCGGGGCAGAGCAGCGGCAAAGTCCACGTCGCCGACCAGCCGTCGCTTGCCGTTCTCCTCGACCCGATTGATCCCGACGTCTATGACCGTGGCGCCGGGCTTGACCCATTCACCCGGAATCATCCGAGGCCGGCCGACCGCCGCGATCAGGATGTCGGCACGCGCGCAGACCTCGTCCAGGGCCCGGGTCTTGGAGTGCGCGACGGTCACGGTGCAGTCCCGTGCCAGCAGTAGCTGGGCCATCGGTTTGCCGACCAGATTCGAGCGTCCGACGATCACGGCTTCGAGTCCACCCGTGTTGCCCAGCCGGTCGTCGATGAGCATGCTGCAGCCGAGTGGGGTGCACGGCACCAGGGCGTCCTGCCCGGTTGCCAGCCGACCCGCGTTGATGACGTGGAAGCCGTCCACGTCCTTGCCGGGATCCAGGGTCGCGAGCACCGCCTCGGCGCGGATCTGCGCAGGCAACGGCAGCTGCACGAGAATGCCATGGACGCGTGGATCGTCGTTGAGTCGTCTGACCAGTGCCAGCAGCTCGGCCTCCGCGGTGCTCGCGGGCAGCCGGTGCTCGAACGACTGCATGCCGGCCTGCGCCGTCTGACGGGCCTTGTTGCGGACATAGACCTCACTCGCAGGATCATCCCCGACCAGCACCACGGCCAGTCCCGGCGTCAGCGCGTGGGCGCGCTGTAGCGAGGTGACCTGGTTGCTGATACGGGCACGCAGCCGGGCCGCGAAGCCCTTTCCGTCGATGATTCTGGGGTCGGGCCGGTCACTGCTGGCGCTGACCGGCGCGCTGGAGGCGGATCGGGTGTGATGTTCAGACTTGCTCATCCTACAATGCTAACGAGGATTGGCGCTAGGCACACCACGGTGGGCCGCGGGCCCGCTGAGCGAGTCGTCACGAGGCCCAACACGGCAGGCGCGAAGTATGGAAGAATGCCGGCCCTTGGCAAACCGGAGCCCGCGTCGGAGGTGATCCATGAGTGAGGCCAGCGCCAGCAAGCTCGAGCCTGATCTGCTGCAGGCACTCAAAGCGCTTTTCGGCGATCGTGTCAGCACCGCTCGGGCGGTGCGTGAGCAGCACGGTCGCGACGAGTCCTATCACGAGGTCTCGCCGCCGGACGCGGTGGTGTTCGCGACCAGCACCGAGGAGGTAGTGGAGGCGGTGCGTCTGTGCGCGCGACATCATACGCCGATCATTCCATTCGGCACCGGTACCTCGCTGGAAGGTCACGTGCAGGCCCTGCGGGGCGGCGTCTGTATCGACCTGTCGCAGATGGATCGAATCCTCGAGGTCAATCAGGCCGACATGGACTGTCTGGTGCAGCCGGGGGTGCGACGCAAGCAGCTCAATGAGCATCTGCGCGATACCGGTCTGTTCTTCCCCATTGACCCAGGTGCGGATGCCTCGCTGGGCGGCATGACCGCGACCCGGGCCTCGGGCACCAATGCCGTGCGCTACGGGACGATGCGTGAGAACGTGCTCGGTCTGACCGTGGTGATGGCCGACGGACGCGTCATCAAGACCGGTGGTCGGGCACGCAAATCTGCGGCGGGCTACGATCTGACCCGCGTGTTCGTGGGCTCCGAGGGCACCTTGGGGATCATCACCGAGATCCGTCTGCGTCTGTATGGCATACCCGAGGCCATCGCCGCCGCGGTCTGCAGCTTCGACACCGTCGAGGGTGCGGTCAACACGGTGATCAGCACCATTCAGTGTGGTACGCCGGTTGCGCGCATCGAGTTCCTCGACGAGGTGCAGCTCGATGCGCTGAACCGCTACTCGGATCTGGACTATCCGGTGCAGCCGACCCTGTTCTTCGAGTTTCATGGCACCGAGGCCGGGGTCAAGGAGCAGTCAGAGCTGGTCGGTGCCCTGGCCGCTGACAACGGCGGTGGAGACTTCCGCTGGGCGACTCGTACCGAGGATCGCAACAAGCTCTGGCAGGCCCGACACGATGCGTACTACGCGGCCCTGGCGATGCGTCCGGGAGCGCAAGGCTGGGCCACCGACGTCTGCGTGCCGATCTCGCGTCTCGCCGAGTGTATCGTCGAGACCCGAAACGATATCGATGCCTCGGGTCTGCTGGCGCCGATCGTCGGCCACGTCGGCGACGGCAATTTCCACATCTGCTTCATCATCGACCCGGACAATCCGAACGAGCTGCGTCACGCCGAGCAGATCAACGACCGCATGGTGGCGCGCGCGATTGCCATGGGCGGCACCTGCACCGGCG
>JAGRHX010000788.1 GCA_020444775.1 Gammaproteobacteria bacterium | reverse complement strand
TGGTGTGCCATTCCTGTAGCGCTCTTGCGATCACCATGGCACGCGCCGTTCCAACAATAGGGCTGACACGGGCGGCGCGAGATCCATCGTCGCGTCGACCCAAGATCGCTTATCGGTTCCTGAGCACCTGGCTTGAGGCTGCCTCGGAAGTTGTGTGCCGGAACCGCTCGCATTCAACCGAGCACGCCCCACTCGAACAGAATGCACCGCTCTCCAGCCTGTGTCCGGGGCTGTCGCGGGGGCTCTCGATCGACGACCCCTCTGGTGCCTGACTCGGTGAGCGGCATGGTCTTAAGCCTCGCTTAAGACTGGACGGCTACAGTCCCCCGATACCGAGCGCGCAGGCCGAGGGGACAGCAGTTCCGAGGCCGCGGCTCCTCAATCTGGACCAGAGTGCCGACGTAGGGGGATTGATGGTGATCAAGGGTGCAAATTTTGGGAAAGTTTCCCGGTGTACAGAGGCCTTGGGGACGACCCGGAAGACACTGCTGGGGCTTTCGTTGCTCGGTGCCTGCGGCGTCGCCAACGCCAGCCTGGTATACGGCACGCTGAGCAACTTCGATGTCTACAACGACACCGGGGGGCGAACCTACGGCTTCGAGATCGAGCTCGAGGACATCTCGATTGGCGACATCCGCTACACCTTCAACAACCCGCACTACGGGCAGGGCGAGAAGATCCAGCGAGGCACCATTGCGGTGCTGCGCTATGCCGCCAGCTTCGACAGCAACAGCAGCCTGTGGAGCGCCTTCACCGAAGAGCACCCTGTCGGTGGCGCGGTTGCCACGACCGGCCATGCCTGTGTGTTCGCCACCGGTTGCGAGCACTACGGGCTCGGACTGTACGCGCAGCCCAGCGCGACCCGATACCACTGGTTGGTCGAAGACCCGCTGAACCCGGGTTCGACCACGGTCGGTCCCGCGGTCGACCTCATGGCACCGGTGTGGAGCTTTGCGCCGGCCCAGAACCCGGCGGCTCCGCCGCGGGTCGCAGTACGGGTCGACGCTCCGGAGTTCGAGGTCGAGAACGAGAACGAAAAACACTATCCGGACGCGGTCTGGGCCCGAATCACCAAGATCGAGCTCGAGGACGAGGTGCTGCTGGACGCGCTGATGTCCGACAACGCCGATCTGTTCGACAATCCAAACATCCCGGTCGAGCAGGAGACCGAGTGGGAGCTCATCGAGAAAGGCGCCAATCCCCTCGAGAAGGCCGACGACCCGGCCGATGGCGTCGAGCAGATCATCCGGCGCATCGAGACCTTTCGCTACATCGGACCGGTCACCGCCGAGAACGAGCCCGACTGCGATCAAATCGACTGCGACAATCCGGTCCCGGATGTGACCCTGGGCGATTTGATCGGCGCGAACATCGTCGCGGCGAATCTACAGCCCGTTCAGGTCGTGCCGGTGCCTGCCGCGGCCTGGCTGTTCGTCACCGCGCTCGGCGGTCTGATCGGCCTGCATCGAGCTCGTCGCAGCGCCTGATGGGTCGCGCGAGGCGTTCCGGCCTGGCAACGGTCCAGGCCGGAACGCCCGTCTTAAACCGGCCGGCCAGCGGCCGCATGCCTGTCATCAGGGGACGAGCTCGTCCCCGCTCGCAAAGATTGTTCTCGCAAGCTCGAAGCTCTATCGTTCCGATCTGTCCCACTCAGAGCCCGTCGAGAACAACGCATGCACTACGATTCCGTCGAGAACCAGCACGGTCTGAAGCACGATCCCTTCAAAGCCCTGGTCGTGCCCAGGCCGATCGGCTGGATTTCCAGCATCAGCGAGGACGGCATCTGCAATCTGGCGCCGTACAGCTTCTTCAACGCGGTCAGCGATCGCCCGCACTACGTGATGTTCTCCTCCAAGAACATCAAGGACAGCGTGCGCAACATCCAGCAGACGGGTGAGTTCACGTGCTCCCTGGCCACCTGGGATACCCGCCATGGCATGAACGTCAGCTCAGCACCGGTGCCGGCCGACGTCGACGAGTTTCCGATCGCCGGGCTCACCGCGGTGCCGTCCAGATTCGTGCGTCCACCGCGTGTGAAGGAATCACCCGCCGCGCTGGAATGCCGACATTGGAAGACCATCGAGCTGCCCGACGTGGTACCGGGTACCGATCGCGGACACTACGTGGTGATCGGTCAGGTGGTCGGTATCTATATCGACGACCGCTACATCAAGGACGGCATGGTCGACACCGGCAGCATGCGGCCACTCTCCCGATTGGGCTACATGGACTACGCGACGGTCACACCCGAAACGGTCTTCACCCTGAACCGTCCCGAGGTCGACGAATCCGGTCAGGTCAAGTCCAACGAGGCGAGCAATTGGGACGGCGTCTACAGATGAGCGTCACGCGCCCGTCATGGCCGCAGGGTGTCTTCCTCCATGCTCATCGCAACGCCCGGTGACGAACGGCGGTGACGCCACAACCGTAGCGCCAGGAGTTCCAGCGACGTGACCGCAGCGAGCATCTACGAACGTCTCGGGGTCGAGCCCCTGATCAACGCCAAGGGTCCGGCAACGCGGGTCAGCGGCGGCCTGATGGATCCCGAGGTGGCAGAAGCAATGCGAGAGGCCACCCAGGCCTGCGTGGACATGGTCGCGCTGCAGGCTCGGGCCAGCGAGATCATCGCCGGGATTACCGGCGCCGAGGCCGGCTATGTGACCAGCGGTGCCTCGGCGGGCCTGCTGCTCGGCACCGCGGCCTGCATGACCGGCACCGATCCCGGACGCATCAATCGGCTACCCGACACCGATGGCCTGCGTGACGAGGTGATCGTCGTCCGCAGTCAGCGCAATTTCTACGACCACGCGGTACGCGCCACTGGCGCGCGTCTGGTCGAGGTCGGTATCGCCGACCGTTACAGCGGTCCCGGCGTGCGTGACGCCGAACCCTGGGAGATCGCCGACGCGATCAGCGAACGCACGGCGTGTGTTCTATATGTCGCGCAGCCACAGTCTCGCCCCTCGCTCTCGGCGGTCTGCGAAGTCGCCCATCAGGCCGGCGTCCCGGTGCTCGTGGACGCCGCCGCGCAGCTCCCGCCAGTCTCCAATCTGCGCCAGTTCATCGACCAGGGTGCCGATCTGGTGACCTTCAGCGGCGGCAAGGCCATCAACGGGCCACAGGCCTCCGGCGTGTTGTGTGGCAAGCGCGACCTGATTGCCGCCGCGGCGCTCAACAATCTCGATCACGACATCTTCTTCGAGCAATGGATGCCGCCAGCCGGCTTCATCGACAAGCGTCGTCTACGCGGTCTACCCCAGCACGGCATCGGTCGTTCATCCAAGGTCGGCAAGGAACAGATCGTCGGTCTGCTGGTGGCGCTGCAGCGTTTCGATCAGGCCGAGGTTCAAAGCCGCTTCGAACGCGCCACACGGCTGCTCGACGAACTCGAGCGGGCGCTGGCTGACGGTCTGCCCGTTCAGATCTCCCGCTTTGAGGCGCTACCGGGCGGCG
>JAGRHX010000787.1 GCA_020444775.1 Gammaproteobacteria bacterium | reverse complement strand
GGTATTGCCTACTTCAGCATGGAGTTCGGTCTCGGCGAGGCACTGCCGCTGTATGCCGGTGGGCTTGGCGTACTGGCCGGCGACTATCTGAAGGCGGCCAGCGACCTGGCCGTGCCGGTGGTCGGTGTCGGTCTGCTCTATCACGAAGGCTACTTTCGGCAGGTCATAAACGAATCCGGTGAGCAGCAGGAGTATTACCCCTATAACGATCCGACCAGTATTCCCGTCACGCCGGTGCAGGCCGATGATGGTGCTTGGATGCAGGTCAGCATCGAATTCCCCGGCCGGGTCGTTCAGCTGCGTGTCTGGCAGGCGCGTGTTGGACGGCTGAATCTATATCTGCTCGACAGCAACGATCCGATGAACAGCGCAAGTGACAGAGGCATCACCAGCAAGCTGTATGCGGATGGCGAAGAAACCCGACTGTTGCAGGAGATCGCACTCGGCATCGGTGGGTGGCGCCTGATCGATGCTCTCGGGTTGCCGATCGACGTCTGTCATCTGAACGAGGGACATGCTGCCTTTGTCGCGCTGGAACGCGCTCGTTGCTACATGCAAGCTCATCGGGTCGATTTTCACGAGGCCTTGTGGGCGACGCGTGTAGGCAACGTATTCACTACACACACGCCAGTGGCCTCCGCCTTCGATCGCTTCGAGCCCGCATTGCTATACAAATACGGGCGATTGTACGCGGAACAGCTCGGTGTCGAGCCCATGCGTCTTGCTGCCTTCGGTTACTCCGCAGAGGTGACATCGGATGCGGGATTCAACATGGCGTTTCTCGCGATGCACGCGTGCGGTGCTGCAAGCGCGGTCAGTCAGCTGCATGCGACGGTCAGTCGCGATATCTTCCAGTGTCTGTTTCCACGTTGGCCGCGCGTGGAGGTGCCGGTCACCTATGTAACCAACGGTGTGCATACTCCGTCATGGGATTCTCCATGGGCAGACAAGCTCTGGACTCATGTGGCTGGCAAGGAGCGCTGGCGGGCCAGCCCGGAGGGACTGCCCGGAACCGTCGCGTCCGGCTTCGACGATGCAGCCTTGTGGACGATGCGTGGCGCGCAGCGAGCGCATCTGGTCGATAGCGCGCGACATCGGCTCGAGCGGCAGTGGATGCAGCGCGGCGCGGAATCTTCGGAGATTGAGCGTGCGCGGGCGGTGCTGGACCCGAACGCGCTGACCATTGGTTTTGCACGTCGATTCGCCGAGTACAAACGGCCGGCGCTGTTGTTGCACGACCCCGATCGTCTGGCCGTTTTGTTGAACAACTCACAAAGGCCCGTGCAGGTTGTCGTCGCCGGTAAGGCCCATCCCAACGATGCCGTCGGCAAGCGACTCATCCGGCGCTGGCTCGAGTTCGTGTCGCGGCCGGACGTACGTGCACGTGCAGTGTTCCTGGAGGACTATGATCTGGCGCTCGCGCAGGAGTTGGTGCAGGGGGTGGATTTGTGGATCAACACGCCACGGCGCCCCTGGGAGGCGTGCGGCACGAGCGGGATGAAGGTGTTGGTCAACGGCGGTCTGAATCTATCAGAGCTGGACGGTTGGTGGGCCGAGGCCTACCGGCCCGAGGTTGGCTGGAGCCTGGGCGATGGCCAGGAGCACGATGAACCGGCGTGGGACGCGATCGAAGCCCAGCAACTCTACCGCTTGCTCGAAGAGGAGATCGTGCCACTGTTCTATGCGCGCGACGGACGAGGCGTCCCGCTGGGCTGGGTCGAACGGATGCGCGCGAGCATGGCGGACCTGACGCCCCAATACAGTGCAACACGCATGCTTCGGGACTACGTGGAAAAGCTCTATCTACCGGCCGCGCGCATGGTGCACAAACGCAGCCGACAGGACAGCCGCGTGGCTCGGTCGCTGGCGCGTTGGGACAAGCTCTTGCATCAGCACTGGCGCAATGTGCACCTGGGCGATCTAAGCGTACGAAGCTGCCGTGAGCAGTGGCAGTTCGAACTGCCAGTGTACCTTGCGGAAATTCCGCCACGCGGTGTACGGGTGCAGCTGTATGCGGACGGTGAACCGCAGCCGCTGTGTATAGACATGCAGCGCGGCAAGGCCATCCCCGGTGAGCGGAACGGCTTCCTATATGCCGTGACAGTACCTGAGGATCGGCCGCACACCGACTTCACCCCAAGAGTCATCCCGCACCATCGCGCGGCGCGGATACCGATGGAGAACAATCTCATACTCTGGTGGACGGGGGAGGTCTCGATTGCCTCCCCCGAATCGGACACACATCCCT
>JAGRHX010000786.1 GCA_020444775.1 Gammaproteobacteria bacterium | reverse complement strand
TGGCAGGATGGCCGCTGGGTGCCGACCTTCGGCCACGCCCGCTATCTGTTCGCACGCGAGGAATGGGCGCACCTGGAAGCGCAGGACGAGATGCCGCCCGAGATCCTCGATTCGGTAAGACCGGTGATGGATGCCGGGCTCGCGGCCCTGGTCGACCATGACCACCAGGTGACCGACGAGGTGCGTCTGGAACCCACGCCGGGACACACCGCCGGTCATGTCAGCGTGCATATCCGCTCGGCCGGCGAGGAGGCCGTGATCACCGGCGACATGACCCATCACCCGTGCCAGCTGCATCATCCGGAGTGGTCCACACGCGTGGACTTTGATCCGGATCTCGCACGCCGCACCCGGGAAACCTTCTACGCCAGCTATGCGGACCGACCGGTATTGATCATCGGCACCCATTTCGCCGCCCCCACCGCCGGTCACATCGTCCGTGACGGCGAGGCCTACCGACTGGCCTTCTGAACGGCCGGCCAGCAACTCGAGGAGCTCTCCAATGACCAAGAATATCGACCACAAGTGGATCGACCACATCGTGGTTCGCGTGAAGGATCTCGACGCGAGCCTCGCGGACTATCAGGACAAGCTCGGCATGCGGGTCTCGAAGGCACCGGAGGCGCTGCCCGAGCTGAGCATGCGCCGGGCGCTGCTGCAGATAGGCGATCAGGGTCGCTTCATCGAGCTGGCCGAACCGCTCGGCGAAGGTGCCATCGGCCGCGCGCTCGACAAGTACGGCGAGGGCCTGCACCTGGTCGCGCTCGCGGTCGACGATCTGCAAGCGGCCACCGCGCAGATGAAGGCCAACGGCGCACGCGTGATCGTCGACGGGTCGCAGGTCTTCATTCATCCCAAGGACGGACACGGTGTGATGTACCAGCTCATCGAACGCGCATGACGACACTCGGGTGCCACACGCCGTGCCGCCGGTTCGCACCGGGCTCGACACGAATGATGAGCCTGAACGATGGATGATCGGGTGATCGCCGTGCCGCCGCTGGACGCGCTGCCGTTCGCGGTTCTGATTCGCGAGAGTCACTGGCTGGGAGCCGCGCTGCAGGCCACGCATCTGCTGGGCATGGCGCTGCTCATCGGCACCGTAATCGCCTTCGACCTGCGGGTGCTCGGCGTAAACCGTCGACTGCCGGTGCAGCATCTGGGCCGACACCTGCTCCCGATCAGCGTTACCTCCCTGGTCCTGGTCGTGCCCAGCGGGCTGGCGATGTTCGCGGCTCACGCGAGTGAGCTGCTGACCAACCGCCTGTTCGCGCTGAAGATGTCACTCATCTTTCTCGGCGCGGTGAACGCCATCGTATTCCACACCGGTCCCTATCGCAGCGTCATCGACTGGAACCAAGGGTGTAGGGCGCCGCTCGCCGCGCGGGCGTGCGCCGGCGTCTCCCTGCTCGGCTGGGTCGCGGTGTTGATCTGTGGCACGCTGCTCAACGTCTGGAACACATGACGCACGGGCCTTCATGAAACTTGGTATCGTCTCCGATCTGCACTGCAACGTGGAAGGCCTGCGTCACGCCCTCGCACTCATGGGTAGCATCGATCGACTGCTGTGTCTGGGCGACAGCATCTACGAGTACCGATTCTCCAATGAGGTCGTGCAGATGCTGCGCGAGCATCAGGCGCTGGTCATCCAGGGCAATCACGAAGAGGTGTTCTTCGGTCCACAAGGTGAACGCGCCCGAGCACGCTCCGGTAACGATCCGGAACTGATGGACTGGCTCGCCGGGCAACCGCACCGTCGCCTGCTCGAGCTCGCCGGCAGCCGGGTGTTGATGGTGCATTCAACGCCCTGGGAGCCGCGTGGCACCTACGTATACCCACGCAGCGCTCAGCTCGCGCGTTTTGCCGACTCCGCCGCCGAGGCGGACGTGGTGCTCTACGGCCACACCCATATCCAGATGGCCGAACGAATAGGAGACGTGCTGGTGGTGAACCCCGGTTCCGCCGGCGAGGGACGAGACACCAGCAACGATCGAAGGCTGAGCTGCGCGGTGCTCGATCTCGTCACCCACACGGTCGAGCATCACGACTTCGACAACCCCGCCCTGCTGCAGTGATCGGCCTGCCGACCAGCCCGGCTCCATGAGCATGGGTGGATCGGAACCGATCGATCTGAGCGACCGACCTCCTTGATCTGCCTGATTGTCGTGCCCCTGCAACCGAACGGTGAACCGACGCCTGACACGTATGGCTGTCAGCTAGCACGGCGTCCGTAGCCTATCGACTCCAAACTGCCGGCATCCTTGCACGAGCAACGGCAAGAGATCGGTCTGTCCGAACCGCGCTTGCCAATCCTTCGAGCGTATGTATATGCTTTTCGATAGCGACACCAATCCAAGCTCAACCGACCCTCTCTGAAGCCGAGTTTCGTTGTAGCCATTGCTGCACCGCAGCTCACCATAACCACGGGGGTGGTAGATGGCTCAATCTCGGGTTTCTCGGGCTGAACTGGATCAATCCGCCGTCGGCGCGGACTATAGGGACGGCAGTCTGCGCAGACTGATGCGCCGCCGTTCCACCATCGCCTTCCTGATGACGTTACCGCTGATACTGGTGATTGTCGGGCTTGTCGCCTGGCCGTCCTTGTACTCGGTATATCTGTCATTGCTGAGCAAGAAGATGACCACGTTCGTGGGCATCGACAATTACATCTATCTGCTCAAGCGTCCCACCTTCAGGATGGTCATCTTCCAGACCTGCTTCTTCGCGGTGGTCGCGGTCTTCTTCAAGGCGATGATCGGCTTCATCCTCGCCCACCTGATGCACAACATCACCGGCAGGTTCCAACGTGTATACCGGGGCCTGCTGTTGCTGCCATGGGTTATTCCCGCGGCCATGTCCACGCTCACCTGGTGGTGGCTGTTCGAGCCCTCGTACTCGGCCTTCAACTGGGTCTTGAACGTGTTCGGCTTTCCCTCGGTGCCGTGGCTGGGCGAAACCTGGTGGGCGCGTTTCTCGGTGATCATCGTCAACGTCTGGGTTGGCGCCCCGTTCTTCATGATCATGTATCTGGCGGCGCTGAAGTCGGTACCCGAGCAACTCTATGAGGCCGCTTCCATCGACGGCGCCACCGCCTTTCAGAAGCTCTGGCTCGTCACCCTGCCGATGATGCGCAACATCATCGCCATAACCATCCTCTTCAGCCTGATCCTCACCTTCGCGAACTTCGACATCGTTCGAATCCTCACCCGCGGCGGCCCTCAGGACCAGACACATCTGTTCTCGACCTATGCGTTCCAGGTCGGCATCCAATCGGGTGACATCCCGCTCGGGGCGGCGGTCAGCCTGTTCATGCTACCGCTGCTCGCGCTGTTCGCGTACTTCATTCTGAGCGGTGTCAACCGCAGGACCAGGGAAGAGCTGTAACCATGAGCGATACCACGGTCTCCGGCGCGTCCACAGAATCGACGGCGCTTCGCGCGGGCAGCATGCGACACGAGCGGCGCTGGGCGTTGTGGGGCAGCTACGTCGCGCTGTCGATGTTCACGTTGATCTTCCTGATTCCACCGATCTATCAGCTCACCACCAGTCTCAAGACTTCCGCGGAGATCTCCGCGAACGAGGGCAATCCGTGGCTGGTCAGCAGACCGACGCTGGACAACTTCATCGAATTGTTGTCGTCGCCGAACTTTCAGGGCTTCTTCATCAACTCGGTCAAGATCACCGTCGTCGTGGTGGTCTTGAGCATGGTCATCTCAATCCTCGCGGCCTTTGCCCTGGCCCGCATGCGCTTCTGGGGCAGCGCGGCGCTCGCCACCGGTGTGTTCCTGACCTATCTGGTGCCGGAGAGCCTGCTCTTCATCCCGATGTTCCAGATCGTGGGCGCGCTGGGACTGATGAACAACACCTGGTCGTTGGTGTTGCTCTATCCAACCCTGACGGTGCCGTTCTGCACATGGATCATGATCGGCTACTTCAGCTCCATACCCAAGGAGCTCGACGAGGCCGCGCTGATTGATGGCGCCACCTACCTGCAGATGCTGGTCAAGATCTTCATTCCGGTTGCAATGCCCGGAATCATAGCGGCGACGATCTTTGCCTTCACCGTGAGCTGGGGCCAGTTCCTGTATCCGCTCGCGTTCCTGTTCAGCTCCGACCAGATGGTGCTGACAGTCGGCATTGTCACCGAGCTGATTCGTGGCGATGTCTTCCAGTGGGGCAAGATCATGGCCGGCGCGCTGATCGCGTCGCTGCCACCGATCGTGATCTACGCATTTCTCATGGACTACTACATCTCTGGCCTGACAGCCGGCGCAACCAAGGGTTGAGCGGCAGGTCACGACCACCAGATCACAGGCACACGACAACCGCGGTAGGCAGGCATGGCCAAGGTTTCCATTCGAAACATTGTCAAGATGTTCGAGGGCGGGGTACAGGCGGTCAAGGGCATCGATCTCGAGATCGACGATCACGAGTTCGTAGTTCTGGTCGGACCTTCCGGCTGCGGCAAGTCGACCACCCTGCGCATGATCGCCGGGCTCGAGGAGATCTCCTCGGGAGACATCCTGATCGGCGACCGCGTCGTCAACGACGTGCCGCCACGCAACCGGGACATCGCCATGGTGTTCCAGAACTATGCGCTCTACCCGCATCTCAGCGTCTTCGACAACATGGCGTTCGGCCTCAAGCTGCGCAAGTTTCCGCGCGATGAGGTCAAGCGCCGCGTCGACGAGGCAGCTCGGATCCTCGATATCACACCGTTGCTCGATCGCAAGCCCAAGGCGCTTTCCGGCGGTCAGCGTCAACGCGTAGCGATGGGCCGTGCCATCGTCCGCAACCCCCGCGTGTTTCTGTTCGACGAGCCGCTGTCCAACCTGGATGCAAAGCTGCGCGTTCAGATGCGGACCGAGATCAAGCTGGTGCACCAGAAGGTCAACACCACCACGGTATACGTGACCCACGACCAGATCGAGGCGATGA
>JAGRHX010000785.1 GCA_020444775.1 Gammaproteobacteria bacterium | reverse complement strand
TGTTGTATGGCGGTGCCGGCGAGGACCTCGCCTACGGCGGTGACGGCAACGACATCTATCACTTCGACGCCTTCGACGGCCGAGACCATTTCGATGGCGGCGCCGGCTGGGTGGATGTGATTGCCCTCGATGCCAGCGGCAATCCGAACGCACCCGCCGACTCGCCCTGGACGGTCGAGGTCAACGGCGAGATGGTGCAGTTCGACATGGCCGACCAGGCCTTGGAGCTGAGCCCTGACAGCAGCGGTGTGATCACCTTGCACGATGGCAGTGAGCTCAGCTTCGAGGGCGTGGAACGAATCATCTGGTAGGCCAGTGCCTCGTATGGGGCTGCCGAGAACGGCCGTCCCGTCCCACGAGCCGCGTGGGACCGAGCCGGCCGCCGCATCCGGATGGATGTGTGACCACGACCGCTGACAACGCGTTGCAGGGGCGGATGGCGCTGCCGATAGGGTCTCGGAGACGCCCGATGCCCCTGCCATGACCTGATACCCTGGCGCACCGACCCGCCTGGATTGGAGCCTGTCCGCGAACCCATGAGCACCGAGAACATCCACCCGGCTCGCCAGGCGGCGCTCGATCTCGCCAGCAAGGGACGTGCTGGCAGCCTCTTCTATGTCGTGAACTGGTTGGTCGTGGTCTGCCTGACCGATGTTCATGAGCATCTGCCTGCGCTGAGCTGGGGCGGCGCATTACTGCTGTTGCTGCTCGGTCTAGCACGCTGCTGGCTGGGTTCGACGGTCTGCGCGCAGGACGATGAACGGGCACTGAGGATCTGGTTACGTCGCTACTCGGCGCTGGTGCTCGCTCTGGCGCTCAGCTGGAGCTTCCTGGCGCTGACGATTCTATGGCTGAGACCCTTCGACTGGGCCTTCCAGCTGAGCTGCTTCACCACCGCCGGCATCGTCTCTGGCGGCGTCAACAGCCTGAACACGCACCCAGGCCTCATGCGTGCCTACGTCCTCAGCATGCTGCTGCCATGCACGATAGGTTGCTTCTGCGTGGGTAGCGTCCAGGGCCTGGCTTATGGCTGCTTGTTCTTGTTCTATCTGGTCTTCCTGCTCGGGATCGGGCGGCAATCGAGCCACGATTACTGGTCCGCGCTACGCGGGTCGGTGCTGTTACGCGAGCGCAACCAGGCGCTGGATGCGGCCCGTCAGCGCGCCGAGTCCGCCGACCGCGCCAAGAGCGCCTTCCTCGCCCGAATGAGTCATGAGATCCGCACACCGCTGAATGGTGTGTGCGGCATGATCGAGCTGCTCAAGCGCGATTCCGACCCGGTGCAGCAAGGCAAGCGACTGGCCACCCTCGAGCAGGCTTCCGCTACGCTGATCTCGGTGATCAACGACATACTCGATGTGTCGAAGATGAACGAACAGCAGCTCGAGCTGGAGCGCGGCAAGGTCGTGCCCACGGAGCTGGTCGACTATGTGCAACAGCTCTATGCGCAGTCGGCCGTGGACAAAGGCCTCGATCTCCGTGCGGAGGCGTCGCCGGGCACGGACCGGGCACTATCAGGAGATGCACACCGGCTGCGTCAGGTGCTCACCAATCTGGTCTCGAATGCGGTCAAGTTCACCGCCAGCGGCGAAGTGCTCGTGCGTGTCGAGCTGTTGCGCGAAGACGCGGACGGCCAACGGCTGCGCTTCTCGGTGCGGGACACGGGTATCGGCATGGCGCCGGATACCCTGTCGCACGTCTTCGAAGCGTTTCGTCAGGCGGATCAGTCCACGACCCGGAACTATGGAGGAACCGGGCTGGGCCTGACCAT
The DNA here is from genome assembly GCA_020444775.1 of Gammaproteobacteria bacterium. The sequence goes on along the minus strand of JAGRHX010000785.1, from coordinate 2,455 downwards.
TGCCCGCCAGCTGGTCGAGCTGATGGGGGGGCGCCTGCATGTCCGAAGTCGGCTGGGCGACGGCAGCGTGTTCGAGTTCGAGCTTGATCTATGCCACTACGTCGTGGAGCCGCGTGACGAGCCGGTGTCGGCGGCCGGTGCGACCGAGACCGGCTCACCAGAGCGCCTGCCCGCGCTGCATGTGCTGGTCGCTGAGGACAATTTGATCAACCAGACCGTGGTGACCAGCTTTCTCTCCAGTCTGGGCTGTACCCATACGGTCGTGTCGACGGGAAAGCAGGTCGTGCCGGCACTGCAGGCGCAGCACTACGACCTGGTCCTGATGGATTGTGAGATGCCGGAGATGGATGGGCTGCAGGCCACGGCCGAGCTTCGTGCCCTGGAACGACTCGAGCGGCGCGCGCCTTTGCCGATCATCGCCGTCACCGCGCAAGCCACGCGCGAGGACCGCCAGCGTGTGCTCCGCGCCGGCATGGACGATTACCTGAGCAAGCCATTCAGCGTGGAGGCGCTGCACGCGGTGTTGTGCAGGTACGCCACGCGAAGCCGCGACGATGCGCATGCGGCGACCGGGCAGGAGCCGCTGATGGACGATGGTTGGGATGAAGTCGGGGACGAAGCCGACCTGGTGCCATTGACCACGCGCTCGGCCTGAGGTCCAGCTCGTCCACATGCGGACGCGGCCTGGAACAGTGTATCGTTTGGTCTTTCATCATCGTTCCGAGTAGCGCCAGTGGTCGAGACCTCCGATGCGGTCATTCCCCGTGAGCCGCGTGTTCCCGGACGCCGGCGCCTGACCGTGTTGTTCCTGATGGTGCTGGTCCTGCTGCAAGGCGCGACCGTCGCCGCCATGCTGTTCACGCAGTGGGCGCCTACCGAGGCCGCCATGGTTGCGCACATCAATTCGGTGGTGCGGTCCACGGTGAACGAGACACGCGAGAACGCCGACCGCTTTCTCTCCGAGGCCCAGCAGGCCTTGCAGATGGCCCGTGGGCTGGTGGAACGGCAGCTGCTCGGCGTCGATCGGCGTGCCGCCCTGGTCGACTACTTCGTCCTGCAGCTGCAGAGCGTCGCGCATATCGATGCGCTGTACTACGCCACCGCGAAAGGAGCGTTTGTGTTCGTCAAGCGCGCGGCGGGCCAGCCGGAGCGGCCCGCTGATGCGGTCTACATGGTCAAGTACATCGGTCTCGAGGCTGGCCAGCGGCGCGTACGTGTGAGCTGGCTGGATGCGGCCGGGCAGGTGCTCGAGTCCAGGCCGGTCGCCGACGACGACTACGATCCCAGGAGCCGTCCCTGGTTCAATGCCGCTCGCCACAGTGATGGGGTCATCTGGACCGAGCCCTATGTGTTCTTCACATCGAAGTCGCCGGGGGTCACCGCGGCAGTCGCGGTGAGCGCTTCCGCGACTGGCGAGACAGAGACGGAGACGGACGCCGATGTCATCGGTGTGGACGTCTCGCTGACCGCGTTGTCGGATTTCCTCGCTCGTCAGCCGGTCAGTGCAAACGGCAGCGTGAGCGTGCTGGACCGCGCCGGCCGGGTGCTCGCTTCCTCGTCCGGCCGTGCCGGGCTGGCCGTGACCGAGACCGATAGCGTGAAGTTGATTGGCTATGAGCAGACCGGTGAGCCGGCGGGGCAGGCCTTCGCGGCATTGCTCGCGCAGACGCCACAGCTCGAGTCCCTGCAAACCCAGACCACCTATGATCTGGAAGACGGCGAGGGTGCCTACCTGGCCTCTTTCACGCCCTTTCTCGACCAGCAACGCTGGCCCTGGTTGATTGCCGTGCTGGTGCGCAAGCAAAGCTATATGGGTGACCTGCAGCAGGTGCAGCAGCGCAGCGCGATGGTGGCTGCCGCGGTGGGGGTGCTGATCACGCTCGTCGCATTCTTCGCCGGCCCGCGTCTGCTCAGACCGGTGATGGTCCTGCACGATCGCGCGGTTCTCGATGTCACCACCGGATTGATGAATCGCCGAAGCTTCATCGAGGCCGCCGAAAAGCTGATGAGCGAGGCGCTCGAGGAGAGCTTTTCGATCAGCTTGATCCTGCTCGAGGTGGACGATGCGGACGAGGTCCTGCGGGCGCACGGCGAAGCGGTGGCGGACGAAGCCCTGCGGGCGGTCGCGGGGCGTATCGCTCACGCGGTCGATGAGCAGGACCTTATCGGCAGGGTGGACGAGGTGGGTATCGCGGTGATGACGCGTGGCACGGCGCCCGGACAGGCGGACGGCATCGCGCGACGCCTGCGTGAACGAATCGGCTCAATGCCGGTGGTCATCGGTACCCGGCGCATGCCGCTGCGCGTCTCGGCGGGTGTGGTCGAATGCGACCCCAGTCAGGATACGGCGCAGAGCATGCTGCACAAGGCGGAGCTCGACTTGCAGCATGTCCGGGACGAAGCGGGCTTGGGAGATCGCAGCCAGGTGGCGCTCGGGGATGCCTCGAAAGATTGA
>JAGRHX010000049.1 GCA_020444775.1 Gammaproteobacteria bacterium | reverse complement strand
GGCCACCACGGCGAAGCCGCGGCCCTGCTCGCCGGCCCGGGCGGCCTCGACCGCCGCGTTCAGCGCAAGCAGGTTGGTCTGGAATGCGATCTCGTCGATTACCCGGATGATGTCGGCGATCTTCTGGCTGGCGGCATTCGCCGCTTCCATGGCGAGCACCGCGCGCCCGACCACCTCGCCACCGCGTTCGGCGTGCGTGCGTGCCTCGCTGGCGAGTTGGTTGGCCTGTTCCGCGCTGTCGGCGTTGCTGCGGACCGACGCGGTCATCTGCTCCATGGTCGCCGAGGTCTCTTGCAGCGATGCGGCCTGGGCCTCGGTGCGTCGGGCCAGGTCGTTGTTGCCACCGGCGATCTCGTCCGCGACTGCATTGATCTCCATCGCCGCCTGCTTCACGTCAGAGATGATGCGGGTCAGTTGTTGCACGGTGGCGTTGGCATCGGCCTTCAGCCGACCGAAGTCGCCACGATAGTCGGCGTCGATGGTGCGGGTGAGGTCGCCGGCGGAGACCGCGCCGAGCACGTTGATCGTGTCGTCGATGACACGCTCACTGACATCGACCAGGTCGTTGATGCCCTGGCTCAGACGCAGGAAGAACTCGGTCTTGTCGTGCAGCTGGATACGACCGCTGAGGTCGCCCGCGAGCGCGGCCTCCACAATTGCCGCCACCTCGCGCTCCACGGCACATTCCTGGGTCCGGTCACGCCAGTTCAAGACCGTGCCCGAGCGTATACCGTGCTCGTCGATGATCGGGTCGGCATGGATGCACAAGGTGTGATTACCCAGGCGGATCTCTTCGCTGAGCGTTTCGCTCAGACCATCCAGGCGTTGCGCGAAGCGGTTGCCGTCTTCGTGCAATATCGGCACCGGCAGGCCCACCAGGCCCGATTCCTCGAGGCTCGGCACGCGGGTCAGCAGCGCTTGATGAAGGTGCTGGGCGAAGCGCTGCATGGCCTTGTTGACGTAGATGATCCGGTGCTCTGCATCGGTCACCATCAAGTTGGCATTGACGTTGTCCAAAGCCCGCTTGACCCGCGCAATCTCGACCGCCGCCGCTCGTTCCTTGTCGATACGTTCACGTAGATCGGCTTGCATGCGGACGATCGCACCGTACATGCCGAGCTCGCCCTCGAGTTCCTCGCTGAGGTCACCCGAGGCGATACGCTCGACGATGGCGCACAAGCGTGTCGGGTCGGCACCGAGCTGGCGGTGTGTCCAGCGGCCGATGAGCAACACGACCAGACCGACCACCAGGGTGATCCCCGTCGTATACCAGGCCAGCGTCCAGACCTTCTGCTCGAGGAACAGACGCATCGGGGACAGGTCCCAGGCGGCGACCAGGGTGCCGATGCGCTCGTTCTTCTGCAACACCGGCTCGGTCACCAGAAGATGATCAGCGGTGCTGCGCATCTGCGCGACGCCGTCTGCGCCACGTGCCAGCTCGGACATGGCCTGCAGTGTGTCGGGGGGGAGCGTGTCGTCCGCGTTGAAGCTGTAGAGCGGCTCGCCCTTTGCGTCGACGGCAAGAATGCCACTCAAGCTGCTGTCAGGATCGCTACTCAGGCGCGCGTGCGCACGTGCGATGCCGTCTGGCTTGCGCCAGCGAATCGCGCCGGCGCTCTGGTCCGCCAGCAGTCGGGTCACACGCTGGTGTCCCTTGCGCACGGTATCGTCGAGGTTGGAGCGTGACTCGCCAATCAGCCCCAGACCGGTACCGATCACGCCGAGCGCCACGGTTGCCATGACCAATGCAGTCAGTCGACGTCTGAAGCTCCAAAAGCCCACCCTGGCGCGGGCAGGTGATGCGGTGATGCTCGAGCTGCTCATGTCTGCCTCCGGCATGCGCTGCCGTTATTGGAGCGCTTCGACGTTGACGCCGACGGTGACGGCGCCGACCGCGGTGTTGGTGGCCGGATCGACCAGGGTCAGGCTGATCTGGGCCTGATAGGTCTGGGTCGATTCATCGAACTCGACTGCATCGACGAAGATCGATCCGGGACCGGCGGAAAATGTCTTCTGCCATTTGCTTTCGTCACCCTGCCAGTAGTCGGAGGTGACATCGCTCTGACCGACGTTCAGTCCCTTGTTGTCCATGACGAATATCTCAGTGTAGAGGCCGCCGCCGCTTTCCTTGATCTGCTTCAGGCGACCGGACAATGCGTTGCCCAGCACCGCGTCGATGAGCGATCCGCTGCCGCTCTTCGCCTGTGCCCGCCATTGCTTGTCGAGCTTGTCGATGTCCTCTTGCCCCAGATTGGCGTGACGACTGTTCTGGGCCTTGACTGCTTCGACGATGTCGGTCTCGTTGAAGGCCTGCGCGAGCTCCTTCTCGGCCAGGCTCTTCAGCCGGTCACCAATCTCGTCGGCACCTGCCGCGCTGAGGCTCAAGGACAGGCTGATGGCAATCGCCGTGATGGTCTTCTTCATTGCTCGAGTCCTCTTGGGCTGCGTGCCGAGCGCTGGTGATGGGCCGTCATGCAGCGGGTTTGTCCGTGGTGTAGCGAATGTGTGGGTCGACCGTCTGCCGTGGACATGATGTCGAGCCTCTCATCGGGCGAGGTAGGCATCGTCGAACGGCAGCAGGTTCTCGCAATCGAGCAGGATCACCAGCCGATCGCTCAGACGTGCAAAGCCCTTGATGAAGCGCTCTGGCGTGGCCGTCTCGATCCCTGGCGCGGGTGCGAGCTCTTCTTGCGAGATGTTGTAGACCTCGGAGACCGCGTCGACGACGATGCCGATGGTCTTCTCGCGGTCGTTGTGTGAGACCTTGACGATGACGATGACGGTGGTCGGACCGAAGCTCGCCTCGGGAAGGCCGAATCGCGTGCGCAGATCGACGATCGGCACCACCGTGCCGCGCAGATTGATTACGCCCAGCACGTACTCGGGTGAGTTGGGCAGTGGGGTTGCCCGGTGCCAGCCCTTGATCTCCTGCACGCACAGGATGCTGACGCCGTACTCCTCGCGCGCCAGCATGAAGGTCAGATACTGCTCGGTGCCGTTCTGTGCCTGCGGACCGACATCAACCTCGTTCATCAAAGCCCGTTCCATTCCACGCATGCCTCGCGACTCATGTCGGGTTCGACGTTTCAGCAGGTGGCCCGCACAGCGCCACGTCTATTCGCGGGATGTGCCAGGCTCGCCTCCTTGTGCTAGCGGAACGAATGGTCGGAATGTTTAGTCTGGAATCCCATCGGGCGCGCCGGACATGGGTTCGATACACGGCCAGTCGGGTGGAGATCGGATGCTCTACCCGCATCTTCCGGGCTCTGGGCCCACCGGCCCTCGTTGTGATACAGATGTGAAGCGACCGGATCCGGGGCTACTGTCGATCCGACGGTCAGGGTGAGCGAATCCGCGGGACGAGGGGCTGAAGCCGCCGCCGCGCTGACCGGGATCGGTGTTTGCCGGCCTTTCACGTGGGTGGAGGAGAAGAAGATGGCGATGTTGGAGGAGCTGGAGCGACAGATCGGCGTGGCGGAGAAGGAGCTGCACGATGCCGTCGGGCGGCTGCGTTCGTTCGCGGAGCTGGAGGCCTCGCTGGCCTCGGCCACGGGGGGCGTCAAGGAGGGGGCCGAGGGACTGGCGCGACTGAGCGAGCATCTGGGTGAGACCACACGACAACTGCAGCAGGCCCTGGGTGAGTTCATGGGCGCGGCGGAGGCGGTGAAGAATGCCAATCCCGAGACGCTGACGGCCGGGGTGGCGTCGGTGCAGGAGACGGTGGAGCGGGTGGTCGCGGTGAGCGATCGCATGCACGATGAGACGGGTCGCTTCCACGCAACGCTCAAGGAAGAGCTGGGCGAGCAACGTGAATCGCTGGAGCGCCGAATCCTGGCGGTCGAGTCGGGCCTCGAGCAGGCCCGTTCGCAGCTGGGTCAGTTGAAGAATCGGCTCGAAGAGGGGCTGGAAGAGGCCGCTGAGGCGTCGCTGGATCTCGGCCGATCGTTGCGGCCCTGGCTGATCCTCATCGTGCTGTTGCTCCTGACCATCGTCGTCGGGGTGGGCTGGCCCTACTATCAGCAGGTGCGTGACGCGGAGATCAAGGTAGGTGGTGGTTTCGGGGCGATCTTCGACACGCTCGCCGCCAGCAGCGTGGACGCCGCGTTAGCTGAACGCTCTGGCAACGAGCCGCGGCCGTTGCGCTGAGCGGGAATCATCGCTCGGCGTCCGTCCTGGGATACCCTGTCGAGCTCTTCTTCGGCGATGCTCAGCGGGTCACGAGTGACGGGTCCGCCACGAGCGCATCGCGGCCTGCCTGCGAATGCGTGGGCTCGCCCATATGCGGAACAGCCGGAGCCCAGGCTCCCGACACGAGGGGATGGCGCATGACAAGAAAAAGGGCTCGAGGTCTGCCGCCGCCGGTTCGCGGCTGCAAC
>JAGRHX010000784.1 GCA_020444775.1 Gammaproteobacteria bacterium | reverse complement strand
TCTGGGCAATCGACTCTGGGCAATCCAGAGTCTCGCGCATCCCCGGGGGCACGCGTACCCTGTTGACATCGTCCGCCGGCCCCGTCCGTACAGGAGTACCAGGCATGCAAGCGCCCAGCGGTTCCGAACCCGATTCGAGCGACGCAGCGTCGGACCCGACGAGCAGGGTAAGACGTCTGTTGAACAGCATCGCCTGGCGCTGGTGGCGTCGCCGGCTGCTCGAGGGCATGAGCCTCGCGGCCTTGTTCATCGTGCTGCTGCTTGCCGCACTGTGCGCGTACATGATCGGCAGCCGTTTCGAACCGGCGGCGGTGCAATGGGCCAGACAGCTCGGCTACGTGCTGGTGCCGGCGCTGCTGGTGCTGTTGCTCGCACCCCGCCTGGTGCGTCGGATGTCGTCATTGAATGCGGCCCGCCACGCCGAAGCCCGCGGACTCGGGCAAGACGCGATGCTGGTGAGCGCCGCCGAGCTGCTCGGCGTGCGACGCGCGCGAGAGGAAGGCGAGTCGGTCACGCCCGGTTCTTTGCAACACGCGCTACTGACGCGCGCCGCTGGCCTGGCCGAGCGCGAGCCGCGGCTGCGCCTTTTGGAGCGGCCCCGCACCCGTCGTGCCGGGCTGCTGCTGCTGGCGCTGCTGCTGTGCAGCGTGGTGGCGATCCTGGGTGGGCCCACGCCGGTCCGGCACGCGCTGGCACTGCTGGCCGCGCCGGAACGCGACCCCGCGGTGGAGAATCCATTCAGGCTTCAAGTCGAACCGGGTGACATCCAGATCGTCGCCGGTGACGATCAGGCGATTACCGCGAGCAGCTTCGGTTTCGCACCCGCCCGGATCAACCTGATGGTGCGACGCGATGGCGAAACCGATTGGCAGCCCTTGAGCATGAGCGGTAGTGCGGGCGCGACGGCGGCCGGGGTCGCCGACGAGGAGCCGCCGCAGGCCCGTTACGAGCATCTGCTGTTCGATCTCGGCACAGGCTTGGACTACTACGTCAAGAGTGGACCCATCGAGTCCAGCAGACACCGCATCGACGTGCTGCCGCGGCCTCGGGTGACTCGTATAGACGTGCTCTACGAATACCCGCCACACACCGGACGCACGGCGCATCTGGCGCGTGAGCAACCCGAGATCCGCGGGCTGCGTGGCGCCACCGTCGAGTTGAGGCTGCTCGCCGAAGGTCTGCCGGCGGCCGACAGCGAGACCGAGGCGAGCGCTGGTGAGATCGGCCCGGGATCTGCCGGTTTTTCCAATGGTGCGCTGCTACTGGATGGTCAGCAGCGACTGCCGCTGGAGCGCGAGGGTGACTGGCTGCGGGCCCGGCTGACCCTCGAGAACGACGGCCGCTATCGCATCGAGCTGCCGCTGGCGGGCGGGCGCACACCGCGTACCCTGGTTGCGGCCAGCGCCGAGCATGGCATCACCGTGCTCGACGACCAGCTGCCGGTGGTCAGACTCGAAGCGCCGGGACGCGACGCCCGGGTGAGCCCGATCGAGGAGATCGCGCTGACCGTCGAGGCCGAGGACGACGTTGCGCTGCGTGAAGTGTCGCTGGTGCTGAACGTCAACGGCGAGCACGAGCAGATCGTCCCGGTGGCCATCGACAGCGTCGATCCGACTCAGACCCGACATTCACACCGGCTGGCCCTGGAAGAGCTGTCACTTGCCCCCGGTGACCTGATCTCGTATCACGTGCGGGCCAGCGACGCGACCGGTGACTCATCGCGTCAGGTCAGCAGCGATATCTACTTCCTCGACGTGCGTCCCTTCGAGCGGAGCTTTCGCCGAGCCCGAGGTGGTGGTGGTGGCGGCGGCGG
>JAGRHX010000783.1:2008-3903 GCA_020444775.1 Gammaproteobacteria bacterium | reverse complement strand
AACGATTACCTGGGCATGGGCCAGCATCCGGCCGTGCTGAGCGCCATGCACGAAGCGCTGGACGCATGTGGCGCCGGCGCGGGCGGCACACGCAACATCTCCGGCACCAACCATATTCATGTCGCGCTGGAAGCGGAGCTCGCCAGCCTCCACGAACGACCCGCCGCGCTGCTGTTCACCTCCGGCTATGTCTCCAACTGGGCGGCGCTCGGCACTCTCGCAAGTGAAATACCGGACTGCGTGGTTTTCTCGGATTCGGGAAATCATGCCTCGATGATCGAAGGCATCCGGCACAGTCGGGCAAGGAAGGTCGTCTTCAAACACAACGATGTCGAGGACCTGAACCGCAAGCTCTCGCAGTACGAGCCGCAGCGCCCGAAGCTCGTCGCGTTCGAATCGGTGTACTCGATGGACGGTGACATCGCTCCGCTGAAGGAGCTTTGTGATGTCGCCGATGCGCATCAGGCCATGACCTATCTGGATGAGGTACATGCCGTGGGCTTGTACGGGCCGAATGGCGCCGGCATCGCCGATCTCGATGGCGTGATGCACAGGCTCACGGTCATCGAAGGCACGCTGGCGAAGGCCTTCGGTGTCATGGGCGGCTATATCACCGGCAGCATCGAGCTCTGTGACTTCATCCGCAGCCATGCCTCCGGATTCATCTTCACCACGGCGTTGCCACCCGCGGTGGCGGCGGGCGCGCTCGCGAGCATCCGTCATCTGCGTCAGGACCATGACCTGCGGGCACGTCTGCACGAGCGCGCGCGACGCGTGAAGCGCTTGCTCAGACAGGCTCAGATCCCCGTGCTCAAGAATCCCAGTCACATCGTTCCGGTGATGGTCGGCGACCCACGGCTGACCAGAGCGCTCAGTGACCAGCTGCTCGAGCACTATCGGATCTACGTGCAACCGATCAATTACCCCACCGTGGCACGCGGCAGCGAGCGTCTGCGTATTACGCCGACGCCGTATCACAGTGACGCCGACATCGACCACCTGGTCTCGGCGTTGCGCGAGCTCTGGCAAGGCATGGGCTTGAGGCTCGCGGCCTGAGCGCCACACAGCCGCCGGGACGCGGCCCCATCCATCTGTTTCGCCTCGCTTCCACCCCGGACCGGCCATTGCATTGACCAACCATGACAAGACTTTCGAACCAAGAGTGGGACAATGATCGGTGAGATAGGACAGTTCGCGCTCATCGTCGCGCTCTGCGTTGCTCTGGTCCAGAGCCTGGTGCCGCTGATCGGCGGCCAGCTCCGCGACGACGGCTGGACCCGGGTTGCCGTTCCCGCGGCTGGCGCTCAATGCCTTTTCCTGCTGGTCGCCTATGTGTGTCTGAGCGTGGCCTTTGTTCAGCACGACTTCTCGATCGCCTACGTCGCGCAAAACTCCAATACACGTCTACCGCTGTTCTATCGCCTGTCGGCGGTCTGGGGCGGGCATGAAGGATCGATCCTGTTGTGGAGCGTCGTGCTTGCACTGTGGACACTCGCGGTTGCCACGTTCAGCAAGCGTCTGCCGCTGCGCTTCCGAGCGCATGTGCTTGCGGTGATGGGTTCGATCAGCGTCGGCCTGCTACTGTTCATACTCACCACGTCCAGCCCTTTCGAGCGGCTGCTGCCGGCCGCTGTCGAAGGACGCGACCTGAATCCACTGCTTCAGGATCCAGGCATGATCGCGCATCCACCGTTGCTGTACATGGGCTATGTGGGTATGGCGGTACCATTCGCGTTCGCCGTCGCCGCGCTGATCGACGGGCGGGTGGACGCAGCCTGGACCCGATGGACCCGGCCATGGACGGTGATTGCCTGGTCGTTCCTGACCCTGGGCATAGCGGTGGGCAGCTGGTGGGCCTACAGCGAGCTCGGCTGGGGTGGCTGGTGGTTCTGGGA
>JAGRHX010000783.1:0-2000 GCA_020444775.1 Gammaproteobacteria bacterium | reverse complement strand
TTCATGCCCTGGCTGGTGGCCACCGCACTGATCCATTCGCTCGTGGTGACCGAGCTGCGCGGCACCTTCAGGGCCTGGACCGTGCTGCTCAGCATCTTTGCATTCGCGCTCAGTCTGCTCGGCACCTTTCTGGTCCGCTCGGGCGTGCTGGTCTCGGTCCACGCCTTCGCCAGCGATCCGGCGCGTGGCGTGTTCATGCTTGCCTTCCTGGTCGTGGTCATCGGCTGCGCATTGTTCCTGTTCGCATGGCGCGGCCCGCGCTTGAGCGCCAGCGCCGACTTCTCCTGGTATTCACGCGATACCTTCATGCTACTGAACAACATCGTGCTGGTGGTCGCTGGCGCCACGGTGCTGATCGGCACGATCTATCCGTTACTGCTGGATGCCATGGATCTGGGCAAGATCTCGGTCGGACCACCCTACTTCAACCACGTCTTCGTCCCTTTGATGCTGCCGCTGGCGGTGCTGGTCGGTCTCGGTCCGTTGGTGCGTTGGCGTGTCGATGGGCCGAAGCGACACGCACGCGTGCTCGGCTCGATCGCCGTGACCTGCATGCTCGCCGCGCTGACGCTCTTGATGATGCTCGCACCGAGCTGGTCCTGGCTGGCCCTTGCGGCATTCAGCACTGCGTTGTGGATCTTCGCCACCAGCCTCGTCGCCGCCCGTGAGCGACTGGCGACAGGCCATAGGGGTGGCGCGTTCAAGCGCGCGAGACCGGCCTTTATCGGCATGTTGCTGGCGCATACGGGCTTCGCGGTCGCCATCATCGGCGTCACCGCTACCGCGACCTGGAGCACCGAGAAGGATGTGCGGATGAGCACCGGCGAGACGCTGCAGGTTGCGGGTCGCGAGTTCACCTTCGAAGGCATCGCGCGTCATGAAGGCCCGAACTATACGGCGGCCCTGGCCACCATCGTGATGCGGGATCGGCGAGGGACGGTGTCCTTGCACCCCGAGAAGCGCTTCTACACGGCGTCAGGACAGGTCATGACCGAAGCGGCGGTGCACGTGGGACTGGCCGGGGACATCTATCTGGCCCTGGGCGACGCGCTCGATGAAAGCACCTGGGCCGTACGGGTGCAGTTCAAGCCCATGGTCCGATGGATCTGGCTCGGCCCGATCGTCATGGCCCTGGGCGGACTGCTGGCGGCCCTGGACCGACGCTACAGGAGCAGCGCCGCTCGCATCCCGTCACGCTCAGCGGCCGCCAATGCAGACCTGCAGGGTGTCGCCACATGATGGGTGCTCACAACGTCCGAGGCGCCCGGGAAGCGCGAGCGACTCGATGCGGCTTGATGGCTTTGCTGCTCTTGCCCTGGGTACTGATGCTCGGCTCGGGAAACGTCTCGGGCGTGGTGTTCGAGCCTCGTGAGTTCCTCAGCCAGGATCAGGAGCAACGTTACAAGCAGCTCATCGCGGAGCTGCGTTGTCTGGTCTGCCAGAACCAGAATCTCGCCGATTCGGGCGCCGAGCTGGCCACGGACCTGCGCAACGAGGTCTACAAGATGATACTGGCCGGCGACACCGACACGCAGATCGTCGCCTTCATGGTCGCGCGGTACGGCGATTTCGTGCTCTATCGCCCCCCGTTGAAGCTGGTCACCGTCGGATTATGGGTGGGACCCCTGCTGCTGATCGCACTCGGCTTGCTCCTGCTCTACCAGACCCGGCGCAGGTTCCGTTCCGATGCTGCGGCGAATCTATCCGACGCGGAACGGGCCAGGCTGAATGAGCTTCTGACACCGACCGCCATGGATGCCCATAGCGACCTGCGCCCATCCTCGAACACGCCCCCGACGACATGATGGCCCATCTTCCATAGTCAACACATGAGGATCTTATGATGAAGAGTCGATACCTGATTCTGTGCTTCGCCGCACTGGTCTGCGGTCAGGCGGCGGCAGGGGACCCGGCCGCCGGCAAGGTGAAGTCGGCAACCTGTGCCGCCTGCCATGGCACCAACGGCATCAGCACGAACCCGATGTGGCCGAACCTGGCGG
>JAGRHX010000782.1 GCA_020444775.1 Gammaproteobacteria bacterium | reverse complement strand
GATCCGTGGTGGAATCCGGCGGTCGAGGCCCAGGCCGTGGACCGTGCCCACCGGATCGGGCAGAGTCGAAACGTCATGGTCTATCGTCTGGTCGCACAAGGCACTGTGGAGGAGAAGATCCTGCAGCTGCAGTCGCGCAAGAAGGCACTCGCCGATGCCATCATCAGCGCCGATCAGAGCCTGCTGCAGGGATTGAACGACGCGGACCTCGAACTGCTGCTGAGCTGAGCACGCCCTCGACACGCGTCCCCGGGCCCACTCGACCCTGGACCCGGCGCACGTTAGATTCGCCCGCGGAGCGATCCACCCACTTCATCCGGTCCACCTTCAGGAGTCCAAAGCCATGCGCGGTGTGGTCTTTCTCGGTAATCGTCAGCTCGAGATCCAGACATTCCCGGACCCCACTCCGGGTCCACGAGAGGTGGTGCTGGAGATCAAGGCCTCGGGAATGTGCGGCAGCGATCTGCACCGCTACCGCGCAGCTCCCGGCGGACACCCCGCGCCGGGCGGACGTACCGTCCAGGGGCCGATGATTGCGGGGCACGAGCCCTGTGGCATCGTCGCGGCGGTCGGCAGCGCGGTAAGCGAGCGCGAGGCGCGTGTCGGTCAACGGGTCATGGACCATCACTACGAGGGCTGCGGCGTGTGCAAGCACTGTCGTGGCGGCTGGGGTCAGATGTGCCTGGAAGGCACGGTCGTGTTCGGCTCCACCGGACATGGTGCGCATGCTCACTACATGAAGGTACCGGTCTCGACCCTGGTGCCGTTGCCAGACGATCTGTCCTTCGAGGTCGGCGCGGCCATCTCCTGCGGCACCGGTACCGCCTATGGCGCACTGGCACGATTGGATCTGCGCGGCGACGAGACCATCGCCATCTTCGGTCAGGGGCCGGTCGGGCTGTCGGCCACCCAGCTGGCGGTGAGCATGGGCGCCCGGGTCATCGCCCTGGACGTGTCGGCCGAACGCCGTGAGCTGGCGCGTGCCTTCGGCGCGCACGTGGTCATCGATCCGTTGGCCGACGAGCCGGTCGCCGCGATTCGCGAGCTGACCCACGGCGAGGGCGCGCACAAGACCCTGGACTGCTCGTCGAACCCGGACGCACGCGCCGCCGCGGTGCGCGCGACCCGCTCCTGGGGTATCGCCTGCTTCGTCGGCGAAGGCGGTCAGGTCACCCTGGACGTGAGCCCGGACCTGCTGCGCCGCCAGATCACGCTGGTCGGCTCCTGGACCTTCTCCACCACCGGTCAGGCGGAGTGCGCGCAGTTCATCGCCGATCGCAAGATCGCGGTAGACAAGCTGTTCACTGACCGCTGGTCCCTGGAACAGGCGGAGGAGGCCTATCGCCGCTTCGATACCCAGACCACCGGCAAGGGTGTGATCCTGTTCTGAGTCGTCTACAGACACACGCTCGGGCGCCCGCGAGGTGTCCGAGCGTGCGTTGACACGTGCGCACCCTTCCAGGCTTTTGATTCGCACTCGCCACCTGATCCCGCTCCCCGTTTCTGCCCCCGCCTTGCATCCAATCCAGCCAGCGGTTCCGCGACAGGGTCATACTTTGCTAATGTCCAGGCCTCGACCCCGGCCTGGGCCTCCGCTCGCACAGGTGCGCACCGGCAACCGTGGATTTGGCCGCGGACGCCACGCCGGTCCGATGCCGGGTTTGATCAAATCATCAAGAGCAGCAGATTGGAGGAGACCCCGACATGGGATTCAAGACCTTGCGACTGAAGACCACATTCGTGGCGGCGGCCGTGCTTGGCGCCACCCTGGTTGGCGGCGTCGCGCAGGCGCAGACGGTCATCAAGACCCAGACTTCGATGGCGGCCGGCAGCTTCACCCTCAACTACCTGAACGAGAACTGGGTGCCCAAGCTGGAGGCGATGACCGGTGGCAAGCTCAAGATCGAGATCCTGCCGAGCAAGGCGGTGGTGCCACACCGTGAAGTGATGAGCGCGGTGAGCGCCGGCATCCTGCAAGGTGACTTCAACGCGGTCGCCTACTACGCCGGCAAGGACCCGGCCTTCGGTCTGATGGGTGACCTGATCGCAGGCTACGATTCGGCCGGTCAGTTCCAGATGTTCTGCCGTTTCGGTGGCGGCCGCGACGTGCTGCAGAAGATCTACGACAAGTACTCCAGCGGCAAGATCCACGTGGTCGGCTGCGGCCCCTTCTCCAAGGAGGGCCTGGTCGCGACCAAGCCGATCCGCACCGTGGAGGACTTCAAGGGCGTGAAGATCCGCTCACCGGAAGGCATGGCCGCGGCCGTGTTCAAGGCCGTGGGCGCGTCACCGACCGCAATCCCCTTCCCTGAGACCTACACCGCGGTGGAGAAAGGCATCGTCGACGCGGCTGACGCCAGCTCCTACAGCAACAACGCATCGCTCGGCTTCCACAAGGTAGCCAAGTACCCGCTGTTCCCCGGCATTCACTCCATGGCGGTGATCAACTTCACCGTCAACAAGGCCGTGTGGGACAAGATCGGTCCGATGGGCCAGGCCGCGCTGGAGACCTGGTACTACGCCGCCTGGACCGACATGAGCCGCGCCTCGG
>JAGRHX010000781.1 GCA_020444775.1 Gammaproteobacteria bacterium | reverse complement strand
TCTACGGCTACGACCGGGCCTTCACCAGCACGCCACCGCGAGCCGAGAAGCGGCTGGTCGTTCTCGACCCGACGGCAGGCGGCGGCTCGATCCCGTTTGAGGCCCTTCGCCTGGGGCACGATGTCATCTCCAACGAGCTGAACCCGGTTGCGACGGTCATTCAGTACGCCACGCTCGACTACCCGAGGCGGTTCGGCCCCTCGCTCACCGAGGACATCCGCCGATGGGGTGAGGAACTCGTGGCCTACGTCGGCGAGAAGATGGAGCCTGTCACACCCTTCTGCGAACTGCCCGAACACCAGATCGCAGAACTCAAGCAGCACCTGCACAAGCACCCGAGTCTCGTTTCCGACTTCGCCGGCCCCGAGCACGACCAGACAGGCCTGATCTACTGCCGCCAGGTCGCCTGCCCTCACTGCGGCGGGCAGGCGCCGCTGCTCAACGCGTTCCGGTTGGCGAAGGAGGACGGCGAGCAATGGGCCGTGCGCCTCCACATCCGCAGCAAGTCGCACGTGGACATCGAGCCGTACCGCGTCACTGGGAGCCTCAGCAAGTCTCAATCCGCCGAGATGGACGCCGGCACCGTGACCGATGGCAAGGGTGTGTGCTTGCATTGCAAGCAGGTGATCGACGGTGACGAGATCGCCTCACAAGGCCGTGGAGAGTCGCCACACGGGAGCATGCACGACCGGCTCTTCGCGATCGCGGCGGTTCGTTTCCAGCCCAAGCTCAAGAAGAACGGCGATGTGGACCGGTACACCTCGGGTGAACGTGCCGGAGAGATCAAGACGCACAAGGTGCGGTTCTTCAGGGCCCCCACAAAGCGAGACTTCGACGCCATCGCGATGGCCGAGCAGATGCTGAAGCAGCAGTGGGACTACTTCGAGCGACTGGACCTGATTCCAACCGAGGACGTCCCCGCGGGGCACAAGACCGGTGATGCTGGTGGAGCGGGGTCGGGAACCGATAAGCCGCTCAAACTCGGCACCGACAAGTGGTTCAAAATGTTCACGGCGCGGCAACTGCTCGGCCATCTGGCGATGATGGACGGGCTCCGCGAGATGAAGCCGCGGATTCTGGCGGCACTCGGCGACGACCGCGGACGCGCTGTCATCACCTACCTCCAGTTCGCGATCGACAAGGGCGTCGACTACAACAGCACGCAGACCCGCTGGCACTACAGCCGCGGCGTGATCAACAACACCTTTGCGAGGCATGACTTCTCGTTCAAGTGGACATTCGGAGAGATGGTCTTTGCGGGGCCCGGCTCGGGTCCCGCCTGGACCTTGAGCCAAATCGTGGACGCCTACTCCGGCATGATGGAGCTCCTCCGCAGCTCGCGGAGTGACTCCCGACTGGAAATTATCAACGGCTCGGGTGCGATGATGAGCCGAGTCCAAGCCGCTTCCGTGGATCTCGTCGTCAACGACCCGCCGTACTACAACAACGTGATGTATTCAGAATTGGCCGACTACTTCTACGTCTGGCAGAAGCGATCGCTGCGTGAACTTTACCCGGGCCTGTTCGATAGCTATCTGACGGATAAGCAGAGCGAAGCCGTCGCAAACCCCCATCGGGACGGTTCGGCCGAATCCGCAAAGCAGCAGTACGAGAAGTTGATGCGGGAGATGTACAGCGAGTGCCACCGGGTCACCAAACCGGATGGTCGCATGGTGCTCATGTTCACGCACAAGTCTCAGGAAGGGTGGGAGACGCTCACCCAAGCCCTGATCGACAGCGGATGGTGCATCAACGCAACCTATCCAGTCGAGTCAGAGGCTGGCCACAGCATGCATATCCGGGACAACGCATCGGCCGAGTCATCGATCTTTCTGGTCTGTCACAAGCGTGCCACGAACGGCAACGAGCCGGGCCTGTGGAAGGCCTTCGGTGGCCAAGGCGTTCAGCAGCGGATCGTCGACGAGGTGCAGGCAGGACTCGGCGAGTTTGAGGCACTGAGTCTCCGCCCGGTGGACACGATGGTTGCGAGCTACGGCCGAGCGCTACGGGTGCTCTCGGAGAAGTGGCCGGTGCTTGACGGCGACGAGCCCGTCAGCCCGATCCGAGCCCTGAACGAGGCGAGTCGCGTCGTTGCCCAACACCACATCCAGAAGCTCACCGAGGGACGGCTCAAGGTTGAAGACCTCACGCCAGAAGCTGCGATGGCGGTAACGCTGTACGGCATCTGTGGGCTCCAGCCCATCCGCTATGACGAGGTGCTCAACATTGCCCGCTCGCTGGGCATCGCGATCGAGTCTCGCACAGCCGGCTACGACGCAGCCGGAAAGAACATCGGCTACGCAACCGAAGCCGCGGGTCGGCGAGCGAGCCGGAGCGACGACATCGTCGGCTATCACGCACCGCTTGTTC
>JAGRHX010000780.1 GCA_020444775.1 Gammaproteobacteria bacterium | reverse complement strand
CGAACAGCTTCCACATGGTCGTCGCCCGCGTCGATGACGGCCAGCTCAAGATCATCGACCGCTTGCGTGAGCCGACTCGACTGGCCGCGGGGCTGGACGCGCGTCGGCGACTGAGTGACGCATCAATCAAGCGGGCCACCGCTACCCTGGCCCGTTTTGGTCAGCGCCTGCGCCATCTGGATCCGCACAACGTCCGCGTGGTCGGCACCAATACCCTGCGTAGCGCGCGCAACGCCGAGCAGTTTCGCTTGATCGCGGAGTCGGCTCTGGGCCACCGCATCGACGTCATCTCGGGTGTCGAAGAGGCACGCTTGATCTACCTGGGTGTCTCTCATGCCATGGCGCCCGACCGCGACCGCCGTCTGGTGATCGACATTGGTGGTGGCAGCACCGAGTTCATCATCGGCACCGGCTTTGACGCTCTGCAGATGGACAGCTTGTACATGGGCTGCGTGTCCTGGACCGCGCGCTTCTTTGGGGATGGCAAGATCAGCAAGACGCGAATGGAGCAGGCCGAGCTGGCCGCGCGGCAGGAGCTCGAGACGATTGAATCGCGTTTTCAGCCCGATCACTGGGACTGTGCGTTGGGCGCGTCAGGGACCATGAAGGCGGTCCGTTCGCTGGTCATCGGCATGGGCTGGTGCGAGCGGGGTATCACCCGCGCGGCGCTGCAGAAGCTGCGTCGCTGGCTGATCCAGCAGGGGAACATCGAGCGGCTGCAGTTCAAGGATCTGAAAGACGATCGGCGCATCTCGCTACCCGGCGGCGTGGCCGTGCTCAGCGCCTCCATGCAGGCTCTGGGTATCGAGTCGATGCGGGTGTCGCAGATGGCACTGCGTGAAGGCGTGCTCTACGACCTGCTCGGTCGTATCCGCCACGAGGACATACGTGAGTCCACGGTTCGGTCCCTGGCTGAGCGCTATGGCATCGATGAGGCGCAGGCTTCGCGTGTCGAGCAGACCGCGCTGCGTTGCTTCAGTCAGCTCGCGGAATTCCTGCCGCTGGACGCCGAGCTCTGTGAGCCGCTGTTGCGCTGGGCCGCGCGCTTGCACGAGATCGGGATTGCGGTTTCCCACGCCCAGTATCACAAGCACGGCGGCTATTTGTTGCGGTACGGCGATCTGCCCGGGTTCTCGCGTCAGGAACAGGGCATGCTGGCCTCCCTGGTGCGCGGCCATCGGCGCAAGTTTCCCGACGAGGTGTTCGAGCAGCTACCCAGTGATGACGCGGAGACCGCGCGTATCTTGTGCGCGATTTTGCGTCTGGCCACGGTGCTGCATCGCTCCCGCAGCTCGTCACCGTTACCACCCATGGCACTGGTCGGCGATGCCGGTCGCTTCGGGCTGTCGTTCCCGTCGGGCTGGCTGGACGAACATCCGCTGACCCGGGCCGACCTCGAGGAGGAGCGCGACTTCCTGGCCGCGGCCGGTCTGCGGCTGGCCTTCACCTGAGCGTATCCGGGTGAATCGCGGTCGCGGACGCGGTCGCCGACCTCAGTCGTCGCCGCCACCAGGCAAGGGGTTCTCCGCGAGCCGTTCGAGCAGCCAGGCCTGCGCGCTCAGCGCCGGTGCTTGTTCATGCTGGACGCGAGTGTAGGTGCCATCCGCGCCGAGCTCCCAGGCCTGCATGTTGTCGCGAAGATAGATCATCAGCTCGTCCACAACCCGTTGCTTCAAGGTCGGCTCTTCGATCGGAAAGCAGGTTTCGACACGACGGTACAGGTTTCGATCCATCCAGTCCGCGCTGGCTCCGAACAGCCGCGGCTGCCCGCCGTTCTCGAAATAGAACACGCGGGTGTGCTCCAGGAAGCGACCGACGATGGACCGTACACGGATGTTCTCTGATACGCCCGGCAGACCCGGGCGCAGCGCGCACACGCCCCGCACGATCAAATCGATCTGGACACCTGCCGCGGACGCCGCGTAGAGCGCCTCGATGACCTTGCGCTCGATCAGAGCATTCATCTTGGCGACGATACGCGCCGGTCTTCCCTGTCGGGCATTGTCTGCTTCACGCTCGATCAGTGTCAGCAGCGTCGGCAACAGCGAGAACGGCGCCTGCAGCAGCTTGCCCAGTGTGGTCGCCCGGCCGAGGCTGGTGAGCTGCATGAAGATGCGATGCACGTCCTCGCCGATCTCGGGATCCGCGGTGAACAGGCTGTAATCGGTGTATAGCCGGGCGGTCTTGGCGTGATAGTTCCCGGTGCCAAGATGCACGTAACGGCGAAGCCCCTCCGGCTCGCGACGCACGATCATCAACATCTTCGCGTGGGTCTTGTAGCCGACCAC
>JAGRHX010000779.1 GCA_020444775.1 Gammaproteobacteria bacterium | reverse complement strand
CCCAGCGGATATCCCAGCGGATACCCCAGCGAATCGCGACCA
The DNA here is from genome assembly GCA_020444775.1 of Gammaproteobacteria bacterium. The sequence continues at coordinate 7,613 of JAGRHX010000779.1, read as the reverse complement.
GGCGCGGTCCCGGCTCGGCGAGCGGCGCAGCGCGCATCTGCTCCAGACCCTGCGGGCCCATCGTCGCGATCTGTGCACGCCGCGTCCGGTGCTGGAAGGCAAGCTGACGCGTATGGTCGGTCTGACCCTGGAGGCCAGCGGGGTCGACTGCGCGGTCGGCGGTCTGTGTGAGATAGCGCTCGGCAACGGCGCCAGCATCGACGCCGAGGTGGTCGGATTCATCGACGAACGGGCGCTGCTGATGCCGATTGGCGACACGCGCGGGTTGTCGCCATATGCGCGCGTGCGACCCAAGGACACCGAGGCGCGGATCGCGGTCGGTGATGCCTTGCTCGGACGCGTGCTCGACGGTCGCGGACTGCCGCTGGACGGGCGTGGCACGCCGGCGACGGTGGCCTGGTGGCCGCTGCACGGTCGTGCCCCCCGGGCGCTCGAGCGGCAGCCCATCGCTGCGCCGATCGACGTCGGCGTGCGGGCCATCAACGGCTTGCTGCGCATCGGTCGCGGTCAGCGCGTCGGCCTGTTCGCCGGAAGCGGCGTCGGTAAGAGCTCGCTGCTGGCGATGATGACCCGCTACACCGAAGCCGAGGTGGTGGTGGTCGGACTGGTTGGCGAACGCGGTCGTGAGGTCAACGAGTTCGTCCATCAGACCCTCGGCGCGGAAGGCATGGCGCGCGCCGTGGTGGTCGCCACACCGGCCGATGATCCGCCGCTGATGCGTGCTCAGGGCGCGCTCACCGCGACCGCGATCGCCGAGTATTTTCGCGAGCAGGGCCGCGACGTGCTGTTGCTGATCGACTCGCTGACCCGCTTCGCCCAGGCGCAACGCGAGATCGGGCTCGCGGTGGGTGAGCCGCCAACCACCAAGGGCTATCCACCGTCGGTGTTCGCGCGTCTGCCGGATCTGGTCGAACGCGCCGGAAACTCCGCCAGTCGCGGCAGTCTGACCGCGATCTATACGGTGCTGACCGAGGCCGACGAGTCGGTCGACCCGATCGCCGACAGCGCCCGGGCGATCCTGGATGGTCACATCGTCCTGTCACGCGCGCTGGCCGAGTCCGGCCATTACCCGGCGATCGACCTGGAAGCCTCGATCAGTCGTCTGATGAATACGATCGCGCCGGCCGACGACCTGCAGCTTGCGCAACGTTTCCGCTCGCTGCTGGCACGCTACAACGGTAGCCGAGACTTGATCAGCCTCGGCCTGTACCGGCCCGGTGGCGACCCGACCCTCGACGAGGCGGTGTTGCTGCAGGACCGGCTCAGCGCCTATCTGCGTCAGGGCGAGCACGAGCCGGTGACCCTGGATCAGAGCCGCGCGCAGCTCCGCAGCACCTTGCAATCCGGCGCTCACGGCACGGCGGCCGCGGCCGGCGGTCAGCCGCCCGGGCCCGATGCCGGTGGGGCGCGGCCTAATGTTGCGCATGGCGCAGGCCGATGAACAATCCCATGAGCAGCCATCACAACGCATCCGCCGGCGCCTCCGGCCGGGCCTTGAAGGTCGTCCTGGAGGCCGCCCAGGTCGACGAGACCGAGGCCGCCCGGCAGCTCGCCTCGCTGGTCGACGCCGAGACCGCGGCCGTACGTCAGCTCGAACAGTTGCTGCAGTTCTTGGACGAATACGTGGCCGCGGGTGATCGCGCGACGCTGCCAGCCGGGCATTCGACCGGGTCGAATCCCGCGCTGAATCCCGCTTTGCTTGGGAATCGATATCTATTCGTCGATCGATTGATGGATGCGCTCAAGGTCCAACATCGTCGTCGCGCGAGCATCGGCGAGGAGGTCGCGCGGCAGCGCGCTCGCTGGGTCGAGCTGCAGGCGCGACGTCGAGCCGTAGAGAAGCTGATCGAGCGACATCGGGATCGGGAACGAGAGCAATCAGAACGACGTGAGCAGGCCCTGCTTGACGCGGTGGCCAATAGCGGTCCGGCGCGCCTGCACGACCACGCGGGACATGCGGGTCGGACGGCATTGTTGCCAGCAGGGAAGCGCTGACTGATTCCATCCATTAAGTGAATCAGCGGCGCGAGGCCGAGATCGAGACACCCGGGGGATGACTCCGGAGCAGCGCCGCGGTCTGGCAGGGCGTTGAGGACACAGCGACAGCGCTGAACGCGGCGCTTCGCAGCAACCGAGGAAGACGCAACGATGAGCAGCGATATCTCCGGGGTGAAATCCGGTCTCCCGGTCTCGACCGCGAGCACCAGTACGGGGGCGGCGCGGGGTGCGGACGCGGAGGGTGCGGATCGCTTCGCCAGTGTGCTCGATGGTCAGCTGGAAGGCGAGGCAGCGACCACCAGCAGCGCTGGCTCGAAGACCGCAGCGGCCGCCGCGACGGGCGAGCCCGTCGAGGGCGTTGCCGGCGAGCTGCTCGGCGACGCCTTCAAGCTGCGCGCCAGCTACCTGCGCTGGCCGGAGCACACCCGTATCGAGGTCGATGAGGGTCTGCCGAGCAACGATGCCTTGATCGAGGTCGAGCTGCTGCCGTTGGACGAGGCAGCGGACGGCGCTGGCAGCGACAGCGTGTCGCTGCTCGTCGACCTGGAGCCGCTGCCGTCGGATGCGCAGCCCGAGATCCTGCCGGTGGTCGGCGCCCCCATGAATGGCGTGGTCCAGGCGTCGGCGCTGGCGATGAAGCCGACCGGTGATGACGAGCGCTCCGCCGTCGGGTTCGACAATGGGCACGGCGCGCGTACCGCGACGACGAGCAGCGCTCTGGTCGCGGACCGCGTATCGACGGCCGCGGCCAGCGGCGAGGGCACGGACCCGGGCGCGAGTCCCGCGGCGTTGCTCGATTCCGCGGTCCTGCGGCGGGTCCACGAGGACGTGGCGCTGGAGCGCCAGGTGTTGCGTGAGGTGCAGACCGGGGCGCAGCAGACGGCGATCGGTGAATCGGCGACGCTGCAGCCGGGCGCTGGGCTGCGTCATGGCAGCACGGTGGCTCAGCCGGGTCCGTTGCCGAGCGTCGCCCCCGGTAGCGCGCAGAACCCACATGGTCTCAGCCTCGAGCCTTCGGTCGGCACTGACGCCTGGCAGGACGGACTGGCCAATCGTGTGCTGTGGCTGAATGGTCAGGCCGGCAAGCGTGCCGTCATCCAGCTCAAACCCGCCGACCTTGGTCCGATCAACGTCGAGATCTCGGTCAAGGACGACCAGGCGAGCGTTCACTTCGCGGCCCAGCACGCGGCGACCCGTGAAGCGCTGGAGGCCGCCCTGCCCAGGTTACGCGAGATGCTCGCCGGCAACGGCCTGGAGCTGAGCCGCGCCGACATCAGCGATCCGGGCGCGGGCAATGCCGGCTTCGCACAGCGTGACGATGGTGGAGCGGGGGCGCAAGCCGGTCGGGATCAAGCGATGCGTGGGACCGCGGGCTGGTCGGATGACGCCGCTCGCAGCGCCGACGATAGGGACGCTGGCCTGCGTGTCGGCCCGGTGCGGGTTACCGGCAGCGGGCTGATAGACGCTTTCGCCTGAGCCGCCAGCCTGATCTCCGAATTCGAGTCTTCGCCTACGCCGAAGACCATGAGCAGCGGCTACGGCTCGTGGCCGCCGCTCGATCTGCGAACGGCGTCAGCGCGTGGCCGGAACGCCACCGCTACACCGGTAGGCCGCCGCGCAGTCTCGAGCGGCGTATCGATCACCTGCCTCCCCTGAGCTCGCGCTGTCCGGACTGAGCGTCGAGCACCGCCTCCACCACGATCCCTCCCGGACAGCAAACGGCTCTCGACCGCTCGCGGCCTGCGTTTCAGCTTGCCGTCATCCATCCGACTGTGATCGAGGTCCGACAGCCAGTTTCTTGGCGCTGTCTTCAGCGCCGCGGGCGGAGCGTCAAGATCCCGATCAGGATCGATCTCGAAACCGTCCGGGCCGTCCGCCGGGTCCCGCCAACGACCGCGGGCGATGAGAAAAACTCCAAGCGTGGCAATCGCTTGCACGCCAATTCCCGGCGGTGCTCGAGGTCATGTCAAGAATCCGTATCCACAGTAGCACAGGTCGGCATCGAGTCGATACGGGAAATCCAGACGCTCGGCCAGCGCCGCTGTGCGCTGGCACGCCGGTTGCTACTTCCGGTTGCCGGTCGCGGCTGGCGTGACCCGACTGCCCGTTGCTGGCCGTTCGGACGCCACACGGGCAGCGCCAGGCAAATCGTGGCACAGCGCGCTCCGGCGCTGCCCCGACCCATCCATCTCGGGCAACCGCGCATCGCTGACGATGCCATCTGGTGCTCCAGTCGCTCGAACCGTTCGAGCCGCTCGAGTCCTACCGTGCCCACCAGGGCTCGCCAGAGCTTGGATGCGGTCGAACCGGACCGCCAACCAACCGCCAACTATCGGTGAGGGCTGAGGACGCATCTCGATGAAGAAGTTACTTCCGTTCATTTTGGGCGCGATTGCCCTGGCATCGACCTCCGGTCTGGTGACCATGATCCTGATGGGAGGGGCGAACGGTGGCGCGCCACCGCCGCAAGAAGCGGTGGCCGCGGCAGCACCACCGCCACCACCGCTCTACCACGAGCTCAAGGACTTCACGATGAACTTCGTGGGACCCAAGGGAAAAACCCGCTACATGCAGGTCAGCTTCAGCATCTTGACCCGGAGTCCCGAGGAGATCACGGCGTTGGAGCAGCATGCACCAGCGATTCAGAACAACATCCTGTTGAAGCTCAGCGGACGCGACGGCGAGGACCTGATGACACCGGAGGGCAAGGACGCCTTGCGCAAGGAGGCGCTGGCCATCATCAAGGAGACACTCACCACGCAGGAAGGCAAGGAAAGCGTCGAGGACCTGTTCGTGACCAAGCTGGTGATGCAATAGGAGCGTCGCCATGGCTGAAGACGAAGAACAGCTCCAGGCCGAGGTGGACGGCGAGGATGGTGAGGCCGGGTCCGCGGCCGAGACCGAGCAGCCAGAAGATTCCGGGCAGCATGCCGAGGACACCGGCGACGAGCAGCTGCTGAGCGAGGCCGAGCTGGACGCCTTGCGTGAGAGCACCGCTGAAGGTGACCCCGAGGAACGTCTGGCGGGCGGGTTGCGCAGCTACGATTTTCGCGATCCGGCTCACGTGCTGTCGGTTCGCTTGCCGGGTCTTGAATCAGTCAACGAGCGACTTGGTCTGGGTTTTCAGGCCGCGGTCAATCGACTGATGCGACGACCGGTGCAGATTGCCACGGCCGACGTGCTGATGAGCAAGCTCATCGACTATCGCAACAGTCTGCCGTTGCCGGCCAGCACCCATTGTGCCGCGTTGCCCGGGCGTGACGGCGTTGCCCTGGTCACGCTCGAAGCGGCGTTGGTGTTCATGCTGGTGGACGGCTACTACGGCGGCAACGGGCGTCCGCCAGACGTCATTCCGGACCGCGATTTCAGCCCCGCGGAGCAGCGCATCATCGACCGCATGGTCGCCGATGCCCTCGGGTGTCTGCGCACCGCCTGGTCGCCGGTCGTGGACCTGCAGATCGGCCAGGTCCAGGACACCCGCTGTCTGTCCTTCGCGCCCGGGCTGAAGCTGGACGAGATTCTGGTGGTCACCAAGTTCCAGATTACCAACGACGTGGCCCGGGGCGAGCTGCACATCGCCATGCCGTATGCGGTCCTGGACGAGCTTCGGCCGCTGCTGGTCACGGGCGGCGGCGCGGACGCGCTGGCCAGCGACGCACAGTGGCGTCAGGCATTGGGCGAGCGGGTCATGGATGCCTATGTGGACGTGCGTGGTGTGCTCGCCGAGATCAGCGTGCCGCTTTCCGACCTCATGAGTCTCAAGGCCGGGGACTTCATTCCGATCAGGCGGCGTGACTCAGTCGTGCTGCTGGCCGAGGACAAGCCGGTGTTCGAAGGCACTGCCGGCGTCTCTGGCGGCGCTGCCGCGGCGACCGTCACCGCGCCCTATCGATCCGCGCGTGCGCTCGTAGGTCGCTGACATGCAGCTTGAAGAGCAACAAACGAACCAGAAAAGGATTCCATGCAGATGAGCGGGGACCCTACTTCGATGCAGGCAGGAAACACACCCGAGGCTGGCCTCAATCCGGCGGCCTTGATCGGCGGCAACATGGAAGCCTTCTCCGTCCTCAAGGACATACCCGTCACCATCTCGATTGAGCTGGGCCGAACCCGCATGAGTCTTGCCGAGCTGCTCGCGCTCGGACCCGGCTCGGTGGTCGAGCTGAACAGGATGGTCGATGAGCCGATGGACGTGCTCGTCAACGGTACCTTGATCGCGCGTGGTGAGGTGGTCGTGATCGATGACAACTTCGGTATCCGCATGACCGAAGTCATAAGCCCCGCTAGCGGCGGCTGAGCGATACGGCATGAGCGTCTACACGCTACCCACCAGCAACATGCCACAGCGGATGCGGAGCGGGTCTGCACGCCCGACTCGCCTGGCGACCGGGCTGCTCTGGTGTCTGTTGTTGCTTGCTGTGATCCCGTCCTATTCGTTGGCAGTCGAAACAGGAGCCGCCGGCGGGGAGAGTCCGGCGGTGCCGGCCGTGGCCGGGGTCGAAACAGCGGCCGCCGCCGACGGGTCGTCGAATGGCCCTGCCGTCACCGAGACGCAGCCGGTTGTCGGCGACACCGGCGTGGATGCCGTCGAGCGACCCGGTGGCATCGTGCCGCGACGCTTCCCCCACCACGCCTTGGCCAATCCGACCAGCGGTCTCGGCACGCAGCTCGCGCAGACGGCGCTGATGCTGGCCCTGGTGCTGGGCGGATTCCTGCTTCTGGCACGTCTGCTCAAGCGGCTCAACATGCCGCGTGGCGCCTCGCACCCGATGCTCAAGGTGCTGGCCGCGACCTCCCTGGGCGGCAAGGAGCGGGTGGTCGTGGTGCAGGCGGACGACGCTCGCCTGGTGCTTGGGGTGTCCGCCGCCGGCGTGTCATGTCTATATCGACTCGATGCGACAAGCGACCACGCACAGGCTGGCACCGACAGCGGTTTCGGTGCCCTGCTCGAGGCCCAGGGGATATCTTCATGACCAGCAGCTGTCGAGGGATCCTGCTCGTGGCCGCGCTGCTGATGTTGCCCGGGTTTGCCGTCGCGCAGGTCGACCCGGGTGCCGGCCTGCAGGCGATCGTGGTGCAGGCCGGCGAGAATGGCGGACAGAGCTACAGCGTCACCTTGCAGGCGCTGGTGCTGATGACCGTGCTGACCATGCTGCCGGCCTTCTTGTTGATGACCACCGCATTCACCCGGGTGATCATCGTGCTGGCGATCCTGCGTCAGGCGCTCGGTACCCAGCAGACACCGTCGAATCAGATCCTGCTCGGTCTGTCCCTGTTCCTGACGGTGTTCATCATGGCGCCGGTGTTCGAATCGGCCTACAGCGCCGGAGTTGAGCCTTACCTGCAGCAGCAGATGAACGCCGAGACCGCCCTGCAGAAGACGCTCGAGCCGGTCAGACGCTTCATGCTCGACCAGACCCGCGAGTCGGATCTCGCCCTGTTCCTGGACATTGCCAACAAGCAGGTCGACAGCGTCGAGCAGGTGCCCACCTCGATCCTGCTGCCGGCCTTTGTCACCAGCGAGCTGAAGACCGCGTTCCAGATCGGCTTCCTGCTGTTCCTGCCGTTCCTGATCATCGACCTGGTGGTGGCCAGCGTGCTGATGTCGATGGGCA
>JAGRHX010000778.1 GCA_020444775.1 Gammaproteobacteria bacterium | reverse complement strand
TGGCGGCATCCAGCTCTTCCAGATCCTGTGCGCGCACGCCACCGACAATGGCGTGCCGATGAATCGTCGACACATGTATGCCGAATCGAATGCACGTCGTGCCTGAGCGGAGTCGGGCACCCCGCTCGGCGGCCGGCACCTGGTGTGCCGGCGGCGGGTGTTGAGGTGCGCGAGCACGAGACCATCATCGTCGGTGGCGGGCCCGCCGGCTCGGCCTGCGCGGCGGACCTGGTGCGGGCCGGCCGGGACGTGCTGGTTCTGGACAAGGCGAGCTTTCCGCGGCTGAAGCTGTGCGCGGGCTGGATCACACCGGAGGTCGTGCGCGACCTGGCGCTGGATGTTTCCCGCTATCCGCACCGGTTCAACGTGTTCTCACCGTTGCTGGTGCACGCGAAAGGGCTGAATTTCAAGCTCAAGGGCCCGCAGTACTCGATACGACGCTACGAGTTCGATGCCTATCTGCTCGAACGCAGCGGCGCGCCGGTGCAGCAACACGATGTGCGCCGTATCGAGCGTCAGGGCGATGGATTCCTCATCGACGGGACCTACCGATGTCGCTATCTGGTCGGCGCCGGTGGCACGCGTTGTCCTGTGTATCGCAGTCTGTTTCGAGAGCTCAATCCTCGGGCCCGTTATCTGCAGGCGGTCACGCTAGAGCACGAGTTCGAGTGCCGCGTCGATGACATGCGCTGTCACCTCTGGTTCCTCGATCACGGTCTGCCCGGATACGCCTGGTACGTGCCCAAGGCCGACGGCTATCTGAACTGTGGGCTGGGGGCCATGTCGGCGCAGCTCAAGCGCAATCCACACGACCTGCGCTGGCACTGGCAGCGCTTTGCCGAACGTCTGGCCGCGACCGGTCTCCTGGACAGCCTGGAAACGGATGTCTCGGGCTATAGTTACTATCTGCGTGGCAACGTCGATTCGGTTCGTGCGGGCAACGCGCTGATCGCGGGCGACGCCGCAGGGCTCGCGACCCGTGACCTGTGCGAAGGTATCGGCCCGGCCATCGCCAGCGGGCAGCGTGCGGCGCGTTCGATACTGACCGGCACGACATACGATCTCGCGGACATATCGGCCTATTCCTCGGACAGCAGACTGGCGCGTGGTCTGCTCGAGCATCTGTTCGTGGGTCGTTCGCGCCGCGCCGCCCGGAGCACGTCCGTCGGGACCGCGTAGTGGCGCTGGTGGCCGGGTCATGCTGTTGGCGCCGATGCCAGCGCGTGGTCCGGTAACCCGTAGTCGTGAACCGGTGAGCTCCTTTTCCGCCTTATCAGCAGTGTGAGAGACCATGCCCGAGGTGCAGAACACCGCTGCCGGCCCGACCGCCGGTAGCCAGGCCAGCGTGCCCGGTCTGGGTGACGCGCCCCTACGCGTAGAGGACGAGCGGCTGCTGCGTGGGCGGGGCTGTTTCCTGGACGACCACGCTCGCCAGGATCTGACCGATCCGACGCCGAGCGCGGTGCTGCTGGTGGTGCGCAGCCCGCACGCCCATGCACGCATCCGCAATCTCGATACCCGCGCCGCTTGCGCGCTGCCCGGGGTGTACGCGGTGCTGCATGGCGAGCATCTGCGGGCCGACGGGCTGCAACCGCTGCTACCGACTGCCCTGGTGAATCCGCACAGCGGCGAGCCGTTCGCGTTCGAACCGCAGTCGCTGCTGGCCCTGGAGCGGGTGCGTTATGTCGGTGAACCGGTCGCAATCGTGCTCGCCGAGGACCTGGCTCGGGCGCAGGACGGCGCGGAGCTCGTGCAGGTGGACTACGAGCCGCTGCCGGCGGTGAGTGATGCCCGTGAAGCCTTGGCCGACGGTGCGCCGCGGCTGAGCGAGCAGGTGCCGGGCCGCCAGTGCCTGCACTGGCGGCATGGCGACCCGCAGGCAACCCGGGCCGCCTTCGAGCGTGCGGCGCACGTGGTCGAGGTGGCGCTGCCCAATCATCGTGTCGTCCAGAGCCCGATGGAGCCGCGGGGGGCAATCGGCCGCTATGACGCCGAGCGCGAGCGCTTCGATCTGCGGGTGTCGACCCAGAACGTGCACGTGATTGCCGAGCACGTGGCCCGGGCCCTCGCGGTGCCGGTGCACAGCGTGCGACTGCACGCGGCCGATGTGGGTGGTGGCTTCGGGGTACGCAACTTCCCATATCCGGAGTATGCGCTGGTGCTGTGGGCCGCGCGTCGCCTGCGGCGGACGGTGCGCTGGCTGAACAGCCGTAGTGATGGTTTCGTCTCCGACCATCAAGCGCGCGATGTGCACACGCGTGCCGAGCTCGCGCTGGATGGCGACGGGCGCTTCCTGGGCCTGCGGGTGCACTCGATCTTCAATGCGGGTGCGTACATGAGCGGCGCCGCCTGTGGTGTGCCTACCGGGCAGTATCTGAGTCTGCCCGGCAGCGTCTATGACATCCCGTGCCTGGACGTGGAGGTACGGGTGGCGCTCAGCAATACCGTGCCGATCGGGGTCACACGCGGTCCGGGTTTCGCCGAGACGGTGGACGTGCTGGAGCGGCTGATTGACAAGGCCGCGCGGCACTGTGGTCTGGACCGGCTGCAGCTGCGCCGTCTGAACCTGGTCGGCGCCTCGCGTATGCCATGGCGCAATGCGGTCGGCACGGTGGTCGACAGTGGCGACTTCCACGGCTGTCTGGAGGCCGCGATGGAACGCGCCGATCTCGCCGGCTTCGAGCAGCGCCGGGCGCGCGCCGCCGCGGCCGGTCTGCTGCGGGGGCTGGGTGTTGTCATGCATGTCAAGGCAACCGGCGGCAATCCGCAGGAGAACGTGCGTATAGAGTTCCGGCCCGATCGAGTGCTGCTGACCACCGGCACGCAGGCCATCGGGCAGGGACACGAGACCACCTTCAGACAGATCGTCGGCAGCTTGCTGGGCCTGCCGCCGGAACGTATCGAGTACCACGGCGGCGATACCGCCCTGATCGCCATGGGTGGCGGTCATGGCAGCTCCCGGGCCACCTACATGGCCGGCACCGCCATGCACATGGCTGCCGGGCGGATTGTCGCCCGTGGCCGCGAGCTGGCCGCGCAACGGCTGCAGGCCGAGCGCCACGAGGTGGTTTTCGAGTCCGGGCGTTTCGTGGTCCCGGGTAGCGGTCGTGCGATCGGCCTGCTGGAGCTGGCTGCGGAGTCCGGTGCGGCGCTGGACACCTATCAGCTCTACACCCGTGAGTCCATGACCTATCCGAATGGCTGTCATGTGGCCGAGGTCGAGATCGACCCCGAGACCGGTCGGCTCGAGCTGGTTGCCTACCATGCCGTGGATGACTACGGCGAGCTGGTCAATCCGATGGTCGCAACGGCCCAGGTGCACGGCGCGATCGCGCAGGGGGTCGGCCAGGCGTTGCTCGAGCGGGCAGTCTACGATCCGCGCAACGCGCAGCCGTTGACCGGGTCGTTCCTGGACTACGCATTGCCCCGGGCCGATGACCTGCCGCCGCTGGACGTCGCATTCGACGGCCGGGCGTGTCGCACCAATCCGCTCGGTGTGAAGGGCTGTGGCGAGTCTGGCGCGATCGCGGGGTTCCCGGCCATCAATAACGCCATCTGTGACGCGCTCAGCGCGCACGGCGTGGACGACTTCGAAGGGCCGGCGACCGCGTACCGGATCTGGCGTCTGCTGAACGCCGCCGCGCGCGAGCGCACGACAGCCTGAAACGGTCCGCATCATGCTCAAGCTGATCAACGTCGCGTTACGACGGGGCCGCAAGCTGGTATTGGACGGGGTCGACCTGAGCATCGATCCGAAGGCGCGACTGGGCGTGGTCGGTGCCAACGGCGCTGGCAAGAGTAGCCTTATCGCGCTGCTCGCCGGTGAGCTGGAGCCGGATGCCGGTCAGGTCGATGTTGCCGGTGGCGTGCGTATCGCCCAGGTCGCCCAGGAGTCCGACGCGCTGGAACGGTCGCTGCTCGATACCGTATTGGATGGGGACGGCGAGCTGCGTGAGCTGCAGGCACGCTTGATCGCCGCCGAGCAGGCCGGAGACGGCAACACCCAGGCCAGCCTGCTGGCCGGCTACGAGAGCATCGGTGGCTATCAGGCGCAGGCGCGTGCCGGACGCCTGCTCGCGGGGCTTGGTTTCGCGCCGGATGCGTTGCACAGACCGGTGGCCTCGCTGTCGGGCGGTTGGCGCCGGCGCGCGGCGCTGGCGCAGGCGCTGATGTGCAGATCCGATCTGCTGCTGCTCGACGAACCGACCAACCACCTGGATCTGGATGCGGTGGTCTGGCTGGAGGGGTGGCTGAAGCACTACCCCGGGGCGCTGGTGATGGTCTCGCATGACCGCGAGTTCCTCGACGCGGTGGTGCGTGGCATCGCGCATCTGGACAACGCCCGACTGACCCTTTACGCCGGCAACTACTCGGCCTTCGAGCGGCAGCGCGCCGAGGACCTGGCAAGGCAACAGTCCAGTCATGAGCGACAACAGCGGGAACGCGCGCGCTTGCAGGCCTTCGTGGACCGCTTCAGGGCCAAGGCCAGCAAGGCGCGTCAGGCGCAGAGTCGTCTCAAGGCGCTGCAACGGCTGCCCGAGATCGCGCCGGCGCATGTCGACTCGCCGTTCCGGCTGCAGATACCGCTGCCCGAGCGTCTGCCCAGGCCACTGCTCTCGGCGGACGGCGTCGCTTGCGGCTATGACGGCATCCAGATCCTCAGCGCTATCAAACGCAGCCTGGAGCCGGGTCTGCGGGTTGCCTTATTGGGGGCGAACGGCGCCGGCAAGTCGAC
>JAGRHX010000777.1 GCA_020444775.1 Gammaproteobacteria bacterium | reverse complement strand
GGCCGACCCTGGCATTGGGGGGGGCGTTGTCGGCCGTCGGCAACCTCTGGTGTGCCGAGGCCAGCGGCTTTCCCGAGTTCCTGCTCGCCCGCTTCGTGGCCGGTGCCGGCGCCGGTTTCGTGGTCACTGGTGGTCACGTGGTGCTGGCCGACATCAGCACCCCGGAACGGCGTGGCCGGATGATGGCCGTCTACCAGGGAGTGTTCCTGTTCGCCGTGGGGCTGGGACCGTTGCCGGGTGGCTGGCTGGCACAGCACTATGGCCTGGACGCTCCTTTCCATGCCTACGCCATCGCCGGAACGCTGGTCAGCGCGCTGGCCTTTCTCGCCGTGCCCGAGACTCGCGACTTTCGTGATCAGCGCGCGGTGCTGGGTGGCAAGCGGCCAGCCCACCTGGCTCAGCTCAAGGCGCTTTTCTCTCAGACCGGGTTCCTGCTCGTCAGCCTGGTGATGTTCGTCAATGCGTTCACGCGCACCGGAGGACTGTTCAACGTGGTGCCAGTGCTCGGTGTGGAGCGGCTCGGTCTGTCCACCACCCAGATCGGCTTCGGTCTGGCGCTGGGTAGCCTGGGGGGGCTGGTCGTGACCTATCCGGCGGGTACACTGGCCGATCGCTATGGGCGCAAATCGGTGATCGTGCCGTCCACGGTGATCATGGCGCTGTCGTACTTCATGTACTGTCTGGCGCCGTCCTACGCCTGGTTCCTGGCGGCTTGCGTGGCCTGGGGTACGGCGGCCTCGGTGGCCGGCGCGGCCCCCGCTGCCTACGCGGTGGATTCAGCGCCGCCCGGCATGAACGCGGCAGCCGTCAGCAGCTTCCGCCTGCTCAGCGATCTGGGCTATGTGATCGGACCGATCGTGATGGGGCTGATGGTGGATTTCCACAGCGCCGAGTTCGCCCTCACCGCAAGCTCGATAGCGCTGCTGTTGATCGGACTGACCTTCGCGCTGAAAGCCCCGGAGACCTACAGCGGCTGGCGTCGTTCCGATCGCTGAAGGTATTGGTCGCCCCGACGTGCCCCGCATGGCGCGGCCGGGGCCGCGCCGGGGCCGGATGGCTCAGGTGAAGGCGCGACGCAGGGCCTCGCTGACGGCCTGCTGCGCCCGCACGGCGTCATCGAGCATCGGTGCGAGCGAGAAGAAGCCGTGGATCATGCCTTCGTACTCCACCGTCTCCACCGGCACGCCGGCGGCGCGCAGGGTGTCGGCATAGGCGATCGTCTCGTCATGCAGCACGTCGTGACCCGCGGCGATGACGATCGCCGGTGGCAGTCCGTCGTGTCGTTCAGCCTTGATCGGTGAAGCCCGCCAGTCGTCGGCGTCGGCCCTGGTGCGCAGATAGTGGTTCTGGAACCAGTACATCGATTCGGCTTCCAGGGCGCCGTAGCCCTTGGCGAATCTCTGGTAGGACGGGCTCTGGCACGCGTAGTCCGCAACCGGATAGACCAGTGCCTGCAGGCGCAACGCAGGGCCATCACGGTCACGCGCGGCCAGCGCGACCGCCGCCGCCAGGTTGGCGCCGGCGCTGTCTCCGGCTACCGCCAGTCGGCCGGCATCGATGCCCAGGCTCGAGGCGTTCTCGGCCGTCCAGCAGGTCGCGGCGTACGAGTCATCGAATGCCGCCGGGAACTTGTGCTCCGGTGCCAGACGGTAATCGACCGAGATCACCACGCAATCAGCGCCCTTGCACAGCGCACGCCCGACCGAGTCGTGGGTGTCCAGACTACCGATCACATGGCCGCCGCCGTGGAAATACACGACACACGGTAGGGGGGAGGTGGTGGAGGTCGACGGCCGGTAGATTCGTACGGGGATGGGCCCAGCCGGGCCGTCGATGGTGCGGTTCTCGATGCTACCCACCTCGACCGGCTCCGCCGCGCGGGCCTTGACCAGGGTCTCCATCTGCTCGCGCGCCGATTCTGGCGTCTGTGCGTGTATCGCGGGTAGACCGGCGGCGTAGAACTTCTCCAGGAACGTCTCGATCTGTGGGTGCAAAGGCATGCGCTATCTCCCAAGTTATCAGGCGGGCTCGATGCGGCCGATCTCGGGCCGGCTCTGGGGCAGGGTCCAGCCGCGCTGCCAGGTCCGCAGCAGCAACCACGCGGCAAGCGCGAGCAGCGCCACGGCAACCCCGTTACGAACCAGGCTGTCCATCATGAACAGCGGAATGGACAGCGCGACCAGCATTGCCGGCACGAACAGCAGTGTCCAGCGATGGCTCTGACGTTGCTTCTGGTACCAGGGGAAGGCGGTGGAGAAGACCGCGAGCAGCAGGAAGAACAGCGACCAGGGCTTGGTCACGAACAGGCTCGGATCGTCGCTGATGGTCCAGGCGCGGTTCAGGTTGAGCTCGGCGAGATCGCCCAGCACCACGCCGAGGATGACCGGCGCCAGCGGGAAGCCGAGCTTCTTCATGCCATAGCCCAGCAGGCCGAACCAGAACAGCGTCCACATATCGAATGTGCTGTTGTTGAGGGCGAAGGTGCCGACCGCGCAGTACACGAGGATCACGGTCGCCATCGTGTACATCGGAATGCGTGTGATGTAAACGAACAGCTGCAGGCCGACCGCCTGCATGACGATCATCACGAAGTGCGCGACGAAGAAGGCGGTGAAGATGGCATAGGCCAGCACCGGCTGCTCCGATATGAACAACGGACTGGGCACCACGTTGTGGATCAGCAGCGCGCCCAGCATGATCGCGCACAGCGGTGATCCGGGGATGCCCAGGGCCATCATGGTGGTGAGGGCACCACCGGCGGTCGCGTTGTTCGCGGCTTCCGGAGCGATGATGCCGTCGACCGCGCCATGTCCGAACTCCTCGGGCCGCTTTGACGCTTTCTTCGCCTGGTCGTAGGCGAGGATATTGGAGATCGACGAGCCGGCCGCCGGCAGCACGCCGATGAACACGCCGATGAAGGACGAGCGCAGCACGTTCAGCCAGCTGCGCGCGATCAGCTTGACCGCCTGCCAGTGCAGGATCCGAACGCTGCGGGCCTTCTCGTCCATCAAGGCCTTCTTCGCGGTGTTCCGGTCTTCGACGTCGGTGAGAAGCTGACTGAACGCGAACAGACCGATCAACACCGGCAGGTAGGCAAAGCCGCCTTCCAGGGCTTCGATATTGAAGTGCAGGCGGTCGACGGCATTGATCTCCTCCGAGCCCATGGCCGCGAACAACAGGCCGAGGTTGCCGGCAATCAGCCCCTTGACGAGATTGTCGCCGGCCAGGCTCGCGGTGATGGTCAGGGCGAAGAGGATCAGCGAGAACAGCTCCCAGGGGCCGAACTCCAGCCCGATGGAGGCAATGGTCGG
>JAGRHX010000776.1 GCA_020444775.1 Gammaproteobacteria bacterium | reverse complement strand
AGGACGTGCGCGACTACGCCGCCGATCAGGCCATCGTGCGCGGACAGGCCGACCTCGAACGCGCGCTCGATGACAAGGCGCGCGAGTTTCGTGCGGCTGGCTCGGACATCTATCAGAAGGTCTGAACGCGCTGACGACGCGGTCCGACTGCAGCTTTCGAACCGCTCCGGGGATCCCGGAGCGGTTCTTTGCATGGGTGCGTGCACGGTCCGGTGCAGGCCGATGCACCGCTTGTGCTCGCCGGTCGTTTCGGGTCAGACTCCAGGCGAACGCGGTGTTCTGGACCGTGTTCGACCACCGCGCTTCGCTCGATCGCTCGTCGCAGCTGGGGTGCCATTGAGTCGGCTACAGACCGACATGTGCCGGTGGGGCGCCGGCACCCTCGAGCCGTGAAGCAACTTCACCACCTGAGGGAGGCTTGAGTATGTGGAAACGTCTGGTTCTCGCCACGTTGGCAGCGGTCTCGCTGTGTCTGGGTAGCATGCCGGCTCGTGCCGGCGGCGCTGTCACCGCCGCAATCGGCATCGACATCACCAGCACCGATCCACACAAGATATCGGGTGGCGGTGAATACCTGTTCTTCTCGAACGTATTCGAGGGCCTCTACGGCCATGACCTGGATGGCAATCTCGTGCCCCAGCTGGCGCTCAGCCACGAGGTGAGCGAGGACGGGCTGGCCTATACCTTCAAGCTGCGTGAGGGCGTGCGTTTCCACAATGGCGACGAGTTCGTCGCGGACGACGTACGCTTCAGCTGGCAGCGCTCCAACGACCCGGACATCAAGAACCCGCGTGCGAGCATCGTCACCAAGAAGATCTCTGACGTGGTGGTGGTGGACAAGTACACGGTTCGTATCGAGCTGCCCGAGCCGAATGCCTCGATGCTGGAGAACCTCGGCGAGTTCTTCATGATCGTGCCCAAGGCGCACATCGAGAAGGTCGGAAGCGACGTGTTCAGCAAGAATCCGGTCGGTACCGGGCCGTACAAGTTCGTCAGCCGTCGAATCAACGAGCGCATCGAGCTTGCGGCGCACAAGGACCACTGGGGTCGCGTGCCCGGGGTCGACACGCTGACGCTGCGCATCGTGCCCGACGCGCAGACCCGGCTGGCGATGATCAAGACCGGCGAAGCGGACATCGTCCTCAACGTGCCGCCCCATCAGGCCAAACAGCTGGATGCGGAGCCGGGTATCTCGATCGTGGTGAACCCGAGCTTCCAGAACTACTTCATCAACATCAACATGATGCAGGCGGACAGCCCGTTCCGTAAGGCCGAGGTCCGTCAGGCATTGAACTACGCGGTCGACAAGAAGACCTTGATCCAGCGGGTCATGTTCGGCTACGCGACACAGTCGACCGCGCCCTGCAATCGAAATGTCATCGGTTGTGACATCGATCGCGAGCCCTACCCCTACGACCCGAAGAAGGCGCGTGAGATGCTCGAAGCGGCCGGCTTCGACTTCAACCGGACCTACAAGACCTTTGGCCTGGCGCCGGGACGCGCCCCACAGAGCAAGGAGGTCGCCGAGGCCACCATGTTCTATCTGAATCAGGTGGGCATCAAGACGAGCCTGGAATTCCTCGAGTACGGCGCATGGTTGGCGCGCCTGCGTGGCAAGGATCCGCAGTGGAACCTGTTCTGGCAGAACTGGACCGACTACAACGCGGACCCGATGGGGCGTCTGCCGCGCGGCATCACCAAGAACTCGGTGTACTCCTGGTCGGATCTGCCAGAGATCGATGCCATGATCGCCAAGGCCGATGCGATCATCGATCCGGACGAGCGACGCGCGCATCTTCGTCGTCTGTTCACCGCGCTCTACGACGACCCGCCGTGGATCATCCTGTGGACCACCGACGAGGTGCACGCGCGTCGCGACAACATCTCCTGGCAACCGCGCGCCAACGTCTCCTGGCCGGTGTTCTGGAAACTCTCCATGAGCTGAGCCGAGCAACTTCGCCAGCGACCCGAATGAGGTCTGGATTCGGACTTGCCATGGACTCGATACGGGCTCGACTCGGCGCTCGTTCAGCTGCGGGGCACGGACGCCCCGGCGGATCCGTGCGAGCGGCTGTGTCGAGGTTCAGCGACTGAAGCACCGTGTCGGAGGGATGATCATCACATGCTGAGCTACACGATTCGCCGTCTGGGCCAGACGGTCGTCACCGCGCTCTTCGTCAGTATGATC
>JAGRHX010000775.1 GCA_020444775.1 Gammaproteobacteria bacterium | reverse complement strand
TCCTGGAACAGCAGCACCGAGAAGCCGGCCTGTCCGCCATCGCTCTTGAGCAGGCTCTTCTCGTTGAGTGTCTGAAGAACGATTGCGGTCGAGGACACGGATAGCACCAGTCCCACGGCCAGCGCCACCGACCACGGCTGACCCATGGCCATGACCGCGCCCATGACTGCCGCCGCCGTGAGTGTCACCTGCAGGCCGCCGAGGCCGAGCAAGCGGTTGCGCATCGACCAGAGCATGCGCGGCTCGAGCTCCAGGCCTACCAGCAAAAGCATGATGACCACGCCGAACTCAGCGAAGTGCTGGATGCTCACGACATCGACGTGAAGTCGGTGCAGCACGGGGCTGATGGCGATACCCGCGAGCAAATAGCCGAGCACCGAGCCGAGGCCTAGCCTCGAGGCCATGGGGACGCTCACGACACCGGCGATCAGGAACAGAAAAGCAACGAGCAGGATGCTGTCCATTCTCAGGCCCCCGGTGCGATCGGTAGCGTGTCGAAACGGACTACGTCCATCGCCTCGGCGGCCTCGAGGTCGTAGCGGCCGTCGCGGATCGCCTCGAGGAGGGCAACGTAACCGGCCACATGCGGCTCGACCTGCCCCACCGAGGGCGCGTTCAGCGATGAATGCAGCACGTACGGCGCCAGAAATCGCATCTTGCACAGCCGAGCCGTCTGCTCGAGCGGCGTGAGAAAGGTACGTAGAGGGTAGTGCTGGTAGCCCCGATGCGTGTAGGCCTCCTCGGGGCCGGCCGTGGTGACCGCGAGCATCAAGCACTTGTCCTGCAGGCGGTTGCCGTCGGTGCCGTAGGCGAACCCGTGCTCGAGCACCAGGTCCTGCCACTCCTTGACGATGGAAGGCGTCGAGTACCAGAAGATCGGGAACTGGAAGACGATGACATCGTGGTCCAGCAGACGCTGCTGCTCGATCTCGATGTCGATGTCGAAGCGCGGGTAGTCGCGATACAGATCGACGAAGTGGATCCCTGCAACATTGCTCGCCGACCGCGCCATGTGGCGGTTGACATGAGAGTGCTTGTGCCCGGGATGGGCGTAGTAGACGATGACTGGGGTCATTGGGGAGTTCAGCTCGGCTGTGCCCGGGAAGTGGTGGGCGTTCAGGAGTCGCCCCCGGGAGTCACCAATGGTGCGCCAGGCTCGGCTCGCGGACGAGCTGCATCTGATGATCGCGGGCGCAGACTCGCGCGACGTCGCTGCGGGTCGAGGTATCAGCGTAACGTTAAGCTGTGGGAAGAAGCGTGACCCGAGGTACGACCCACGGGGTATCAGAGGACGAGAGGGGCTTGTAACCGACTGATTCAATTGGTGGGCCGTACTGGATTCGAACCAGTGACCAACTGATTAAAAGTCAGCTGCTCTACCGACTGAGCTAACGGCCCTGCGAGGCGGGATTGCCGACGCCGCCACTGCGGCGCCGACGAAGCCGCGCATTATACGGAAAACCGCCCGCTGTGCACCACCCCCAAAGCACGCTCCGAGGCAATGGTGGCATGACCACGGTCAAGAGGCCGGATCCCGCGTCTACATGCTGCGCCGATAGTACTCGCCCATCTCGTCCTGGCTCTGGGCAGGCTCGTCGAAGCCGATCTGGTCTTTTAGCATCTGCGAGATGCTCGGCAGGGTGCCGCGGTCGATGTGGGTCTGCGGGTTCCACAGATCCGCGCGCATGATCGCCTTGGCACAGTGCAGGAAGGCTTCGCGCACCTCGATCTTCAGCACTGTCGCGGCCGGACGGCGGCCGACGTCGAAGCTCGCGCACAGCTCGGGGTCGGCGCTGACGCTGGCGCGGCCGTTGACCCGCAGCGTCTCCTCCAGGCCCGGCACCATGAACAGCAGGCCGACCTCCGGGTTCTGCACGGCGTTGCTCAGCGAGTCCAGGCGATTGTTGCCCGAGGCATCGGGCAGGATCAGGGTGTTGTCGTCCAGGCAGCGGACGAAGCCCGGGGCGCCGCCGCGCGGCGAGACATCGGCCTGACCGTCCTGGTTGCTGGTGCCGAGCACGCAGAACGGGGAGAGCTCGATGATTCGCTTGCAGTGGCTGTCCAGACGATTCAATACCTTGCGTTGCACGCGGTCGGACATCGGTCGGTAGTGGCCGCGCAAGGCGGTATCGTCGCTGACTTCACTCATCGGGGTAGCCTCCGAGGGGCGTGGTGCGTGGCTGGCGCGGACGCCGTTCCCCGCAGTATGCCGCAGCGCACGGCCACTCACACTTCCCGGCTGCAAATCGTTACCATTGGCGGCCGACGCGCTCATGCGCATCCACCACACACCACAGCTCGGCGACTGATGACCATCCCTACCGCATCCGACCCCGCAATCGAAATCGTTCATCGTCTGGACGCCGCCGCGCGCCGGCATACCACACCGTGCGGCGACGGCGTGCTGCATTGGCGGGTCTGGGGCAGCGGCCAGCCGCTGGTGTTCTTCCACGGTGGCTTCGGCTCCTGGATGCACTGGATCCGCAACATCGAGCCCATGGCCGAGCGCTACCGGGTCATCTGCGTGGATCTGCCGGGGCTGGGTGAGTCGGACTATCCGCCCGAGCCGGTCACGCCGCAGTCGCTGGGGCAGATCCTCGCCGATGGCCTGGTGCAGATGCTCGAGCCGGAGGAGCGCGCGCATCTGGTCGGCTTTTCTTTTGGTGGGCTGTGCTCGGGCCAGGTCTGCGCGCTGCTCGGCGAACGCATCAAGAGCCTGACCCTGGTCGGCGCCAGCGGGCTGGGTCTGCAGCGCAAGCCGCTCGAGCTCATCCGCCGCAGCGACGATATGACCCCCGAGCAGGTCGAGCAGGCGCTGCGTCACAACGCCATGGCCTTGATGCTGTATCGCGAGGACAGCCTCGACGAGCTCGGCTTCTACATCCACATCACCAACGATGCGAACGCGCGGCTGCGCAGTCGCCGGCACAGTCTAGGTGACTCGCTGCGCAAGGTGTTGCCCGATGTGAGCGCGCGCTTGAACGGCATCTGGGGCGAGTTCGACATCACCGCTGTGGGCTACATGCAAGAGCGTATCGACCTGCTCACCGAGCTGCACCCGGAGACCGATTTCCGGCTCATTCCCGGCTCCGGCCACTGGGTGCAGTACGAGGACCACGAGCTGTTCAATCAGACCTTGTGCGATCTGCTCGGCAAGTGCGCCTGACGCTGCGCCGTCGCGCCCGGCGGCATCGCGCCGGGGCGCACGCGCTTCGATTCGGGCTGCCGGTCTCAGGGCTGCTGGTCGCGTGCCCAGGCATCGAGCACCGCGCGCAGCGTCATGCCCTCGCGGGCGCCGAGCGATTGCGCGCGCTGGTTGGCCCGGCTGATGACGCCGCTCTCGTAGGCGGAGCGTGCGTCACCGATACGCGCGCTGTCCACCGCCACCGTGAGGCCGGCGATACCGCGTGCGTCCAGCGCCGGTAGCCGGGTGACGCCGGCGCCGTCGGCACCGACCCCGGCATCGTTGTAGATCCCCGCATAGCCATCCACCTGCAGGGCCTTGGCCGGATCGCCGCCGATGAGGCCGCCGTGCGAGCCGGTGAGGACGATCTGACCGGCGTCCTCCGGCTTCACCAGCGAGGCCGAATCGATGAGCACGATGCGGCGCACAGCACCTTCGATGTCGAGCACGCTGCGGGTCTCGGCGTGCTCGGGCGCCGGGGCCTCGGACAGTGGTGCGCCGCGTAATGCCTCGGCCGCCGCCAGACAGCCCATCTGCGCGCTCGCACCCGCGGCGCGCGCCTGGGCATTGGCATGGCTGACGCGACCCCGCGCGAGCATGTCGTCGGTATCGCCGATGCGGCAGGACTGGTGGGAAACGGTCGCGGCCGCGATCCCCAGCGCTTCGCAATAGGCCAGCGAGCCGATGCCGGCCCGGTCCTTGCCAACTCCGGCATCGTTGAGGATGACGCCACGTACGCCGGCCTTGGCGGCGAGGTAACCGGGATAGACGCCGCCATGCGAGCCGGAGATCACCACCGCGCCGGCCGCGTCCGGGCCCAGCTTGGTGATGGTGTCGGCGAGAACGATGCCCTCGGGTAGGGCGCGGCCGGTGCTGCTGCTCATGACGGTCTTCCCGTGTGCTGCTGATCCGATGACGTGGCGGCGGCTGGTGATGCTGAAAGCATCCCGCTGCCCGCGTATATTCTCGGCCTTGTCGTCTTCTCGCAATCCGCCCGACCCGAACCACCAGGAAGAGAATCCAAAGATCCATGTCGGCCCCAACGTCCGCGCGGAACCTGGACACGGCGCATCTTCGCGACCAGCTCCGCCTCATGTATCGCATTCGCGCCTTCGAGACCGCGGCGGTGGCCGCGCTCGAGGAGAAGCTGGTGCTCGGCGCCATCCACCCGTCCTTCGGTCAGGAGGCGGCGGCGGTCGGCGTGGTCGGCAGCCTGCGGCGCGACGATCTGCTGCTCTCCACCCATCGGGGTCACGGCCACACCCTGGTCAAGGGCGCCTCGCCGCTGGCCATGATGCGTGAGCTGTTCGGCCGTGAGGGCGGCTGTTGTGACGGCAAGGGCGGCTCCATGCACATCGCCGACTTCGAGGTCGGCATGCTCGGTGCCAACGGCGTGGTCGGGGCCAACATCGTGATTGCCGCCGGCGCCGCGCACGCGGTCAAGCTCAAGGGCGAGGACAAGGTGGTCTGCTGCATCTTCGGCGACGGCGCGATCAACCGCGGGCCGTTCCTGGAAGGTCTGAACTGGGCGAAGGTGTTCGATCTGCCGGTGCTGTTCGTCTGCGAGGACAATCGTTTCGCCGCCACCACGCGCTCCGACGCGATGACCGGTGGCGAGGGCGCGGCGGCGCGGGCGGCGGGTATAGGTCTTACCGTGGCCACGGTCGATGGCAACGACCTGGTCGAGGTCGAGGCCGCGGCACGCTCGGCGATCGAGGCGATCCGCGGCGGGGGCGGACCCCGTCTGCTGCACGTCAAGACCTACCGGCTGGGTGGGCACACCGGCGTGGACCCGGCGGCCTACCGAGACGCCGGGGAGGTCGCGGCGCAGCGTGAGGACGATCCCATCGGCCGGCTGCGCGCGCTGCTCGAGACCGCCGGTGTGCCGGCCGCCGATCTGGATGCTCTCGAGCAGGCCGCGCGCGAGGAGATGGAGGAGGTCTACGCGGCGGCACGCGATACCGCGTTCCCAGCCCTGGCGCGGGCCTTCACCGACGTCCAGGACGTCGGTGGACCGGACCTGCGACCCTACTGAACGCGTCCGCACGGAGTCCTGTTCGATGTCGAGAATCAACTACATGCAGGCCTCGCGCGACGCGGTTGCCGAGGAGATGCGGCGCGATCCGCTGGTCTGGTGCCTGGGAGAGGACCTGGGACGCGGCGGTGTGTTCGGTCAGTACCGCGGGCTGGTCGACGAGTTCGGCGCGGCGCGGATCTCGGACGCGCCGATCTCGGAGGCCTGCATCATGGGCGCGGCGGTCGGCGCCGCCATGCATGGCACCCGCCCGGTGGTCGAGATGCGCTTCTCCGATTTCGCCCTGTGCGCGGTGGACGAGCTGGTGAATCAGGCGGCCAAGGCCCGCTACATGTTCGGGGGCCAGACCAGGGTGCCACTGGTGGTGCGCGAGCCCATCGGCATGTGGCGCTCCTCGGCGGCCCAGCACTCGCAGTCGCTCGA
>JAGRHX010000774.1 GCA_020444775.1 Gammaproteobacteria bacterium | reverse complement strand
GCCGAGAAGGCAACCGGTATCGAGCGCTTCATGTTCGGCAACTACGAGCTCTACGAGGGGCTGTCCTTCGTGCCGGTCTTCATCGGCCTGTTCGCGATGTCCGAGCTGCTCGTGCAGTCCAAGCTGGTCTCGCAGGTGGTCGACACCGTTGCGCTGAAGGCGGTGAAGCTGCCGACGATGGCCGACTACAAGCAGATCTGGAAGACCATCCTGCGCTCCTGCGGCATCGGCACCTTCATCGGCATCCTGCCCGCCGAAGGCGCGACGGTGGCCTCGATGATCGGCTATTCCGAGGCCAGACGCTGGTCACGCAACAAGCAGGAGTTCGGCAAGGGCTCCATCGAAGGCATTGCCGGCGCCGAGGCCGCCAACAACGCCGCCACCGGCGGCGCCATGGTGCCGACCATGGTATTGGGGATTCCCGGCAGCGGCACCACCGCGATCATCCTGGTGGGCCTGCTCGTGCACGGTCTGCGGCCCGGTCCCTATCTGTTCACCGAGCAGGTCGAGAAGGTCTATCAGATCTTTGGCGCGATGCTGCTCGCCAATCTCATGTTCATGGCCCTGGGGCTGTACGCGGCAAAGTTGTTCGCGCGAATCTCCCTGGTGCCGACCGCCATCCTCTGGCCCATCGTGTTCTGTCTGTCGGTGATTGGCGCCTACGCGCTCAGCTCGTCGTTGCTCGACGTCTGGATCATGCTGCTGTTTGGCGTGATCGGATTCTTCGCGCGTCGTCATGGCTTCTCGGTGGCACCGATCGCGGTCGGACTGATCCTGGGTGAGATGGTCGAGACCAACCTGCAGAACTCGCTGAAGATGTTCGAGGGTCAATGGTGGCTGATCTTCACCCAGCCACTCGCGGCGCTGTTCCTGGTGCTCGCCGTGCTCGGCCTGTGCGGCCCGATGTTCTATACGTGGATCGTCGGCCGACGTGTCGACACCGGTGAGCCGGAAGGTCCGGGCCGCTGAGCGCCGCGTGCATCTTGTGTTTTGATCTCCGGCGCCACGGGGCTTCGCACACAGCCTCCAAGGCAGGCCGGATACGCTTTCGGCAAGCAGCGGCGTTGCCGGTCCGTTCGTGCGGATTCGACCTCGCGGAACTGATTTCAATGGGGGCAAGAGCGGGTTTTGGATGCGCGCGGAACCGGCCAGTGGGACAATCGGAGCTTCGAATCATGACCGCTGACGGCCGCTGAGGAACGCTCAGGGCCGCGTCGAGGAGAACACGCCCCATGACCGCGCCAGCAACTTCCACCAGCGACTCTTCCAGCGCCGGCCCTGTCGCCTGGACGGCACGACAGGTCACTGAAACCGACTACCGGATCCGCATGTCCGACGCGGTGCGTGCCGAGCTGCTCGCCCTGCTGGACGGCCCTGCGATCGAGGACAGCGCCGGCGATCGCCTGCAGCGCGCCGTGCCGCCCGGTCTCGAGGCACTGATGCAGGAGGTCCGCCAGCGGGTGCTGCGCGGCTTCGGACTGTGCATCGTCAGCGGCCTGCCCATCGAGGACCTGGACGATACGTTGCGGGCCCGGCTGGTGCGCAGCGTCGCCTATGCGTTCGGCCCGGTCATCGTCCAGGACGTCAAGCACACGCGTTTCTATGACGTGAAGGACACCGGCCGTTCGGTGCAATATGGCGTACGCCGCTCCAAGACCAACGTCGATCAGGAGCTGCACACCGATGGCGGTTGGCTGGACAAGCCGGCCGAGGTGATCGCCCTGCATTGTCTGGCGCAGGCGAGCAACGGCGGTATGAGCCGAATCGCGAGCCTCACCCAGGCAGTCGAGCAGATGCGCCAGGAAGCGCCCGATCTGCTCGCGCTGCTGGAGCGGCCACTGCCCTGGGACCGGCAGGCCGAGCATCCGCCGGGTGAGCAGACCTGGAGCGAGCAGCCGGTGCTGTGGCACGAAAGCAGCCTGACCCGGCTGCGCTGGTATCGCGACTACGTGCAGAACGGTTACAAGCTGGCCGGACAGAGCATGCCGGACCAGATCGCAGAGGCGCTGAACCGATTCTTCGAGATCCTGGCTCGCCCGGAGAACGTGATCGAGATTCAGCTACAACCCGGTGAGGTCGCCTGGATCCACAACCAGGCAGTGGCCCACGCCCGCTCGGAGTTCGAGGCCGGCTCGGCCAGGCACATGGTCAGGGTCTGGCATCGCTTCGACGTCTGAGCGTGCACCGCATCAGATTGGCATCATCAGCGCGCTTTTGCGGCGCGGGAGCAACTCACGCATGTACATAGACGGCAGATGGGGGCTGGACGGCCCGCTTGGGCGTTTTCCGGTCACCAATCCGGCAACTGGCGAGGTCATCGACGAGGTCGCCAATAGCGATGCCGCCGAGGCGAACCGTGCCATCGAGGCCGCCGCCGCGGCGTTCCCCGACTGGTCCGGACGCACTGCCTACGAGCGCTCCGAGATCCTGTACCGGGCCTGGCAGCTGATGCTGGAACGCAAGCAGCATCTGGCCGAGACCATGACCCGCGAGCAGGGCAAACCGATCCGTGCCGCGACCATCGAGGTGCAGTACGGCGCGGACTTCCTGCTCTGGTACGCCGAGGAGGCAAAGCGCGTTGGCGGTCAGGTGATTGCCTCGCCACGCGCCGACCAGCGGTTCATCTCGATACGCCAACCGGTCGGCGTGGTCGCCGCTATCACGCCCTGGAACTATCCGGTGTCGATGATCACCCGCAAGCTCGGACCGGCCCTGGCGGCCGGCTGCACCGCGGTGCTCAAGCCCGCCGAGGCCACGCCGCTGTGCGCCGTCGAGGTCTTCAAGATCCTCGAGGAGGCGGGCGTGCCCAAGGGTGTGGTCAATCTGGTGACCGCGGCCGACCCGGCGCCGGTGGGCGAGGTCTTCGTCAATCACCCGAAGGTGGCCAAGCTGACCTTCACCGGCTCGACCGCGGTCGGCAGGATGCTGGCGGGCAAGGCCGCCGGCAACATGAAGCGGGTGTCGTGCGAGCTCGGCGGACACGCCCCCTTCATCGTCTTCCCGGATGCCGATCCGGTGCACGCGGCCAAGGGCGCCTCGCTGGTGAAGTTCCTGAACACCGGTCAGGCCTGCATCAGCCCGAACCGGCTGTACGTGCACCGCGACCTGGTCGAACCCTTCGTTGACACCCTGCATGAGCGGGTGTCGAAGATGAAGGCCGGCAGCGGCTTCGAGCAGGGCGTGTCGATCGGCCCGCTGGTCAACGAAGCGGCGGTCGCCAAGGTCCAGACCCAGGTCGAGGACGCGCTGGCGCATGGCGCGGAGCTGGTCTGCGGCGGCGCTCGTCTGACCGACAACGGTCTGGACAAGGGCCATTTCTTCGCCCCGACCGTGCTCAACGGTGTCAGCTCGGGCATGCGCATCTACCGCGAGGAGACCTTCGGCCCGGTGGCACCGGTGATCCCGTTCGACGACGAGTCGAAGGTGCTGGAGCTGGCCAACGATACCAACTACGGCCTTGCCGCCTATGTGTACACACGCGACATCGGTCGGGCGCTACGCACCTTCGAAGGACTACGCTTCGGCATCATCGGTATCAACGACATCAATCCGAGCGCCGCGGCCGCGCCGTTCGGGGGCATGAAGGACAGTGGCCTGGGTCGCGAAGGCAGCCACGAGGGTATAGACGAGTACCTCGAGACCAAGCTGGGCGGCTTTTCCATCTGAACACGCGCGGTCTCGCCGGCGGCCGTCGATCACGCACGACGGCCGTCGTTTCCCGGGAATCGGTCAGCCGCGCTTACGCTTGAGCAGCCGGAACCCGAGCGCGGCCAGCCCCGCGACGATGACCACGCCGAACTTCTTCAGGAACACGATGGCGGCGGCCAGCAAGCCGGTCTTGGCTGCCATCTTGCCCGCCACCAGCGCGCCGATCCCATAGGCCGCCACCTTATCGAGGCTCGGATCGAAGTCTTCGTATCGCGACCCTTGATCGAACTCCGCCATGGCCAGCA
>JAGRHX010000773.1 GCA_020444775.1 Gammaproteobacteria bacterium | reverse complement strand
ACAGCGCTAGCACGTCACCTTGCGAGATCAGCAGCGCACGACGCAGGTTGTCCTCCAAGAGCGCAGACAGCACGAAACCGATCAGAATTGTCGGCGCCGGTATACGCAGCCGCCGGATCAGCACACCCAGGATGCCAAAGGCAAACATGGTGTAGACCGCGAACATGGTGTTGGAGAGCGCGTAGGCACCGATGATGGTGAGCAGCAGGATGGGTGGATAGAGCAGATCGCGCGGAATCGAGGCGATCAAGGTCATCCAGCGCTTGAGCATGTAGCCGAACAACAGGATGCAAAAGCCCGAGCAGAACAACGCGATGTACAGCGCGTGGATGAACGGCAGATCGTTCTGGAACAGCAACGGCCCCGGGCTCAGGCCATGGAAGTAGAAGGCGCCGAGCAGGATGGCGGTGATCACGTCGCCCGGTACACCGAGCGCCAGCAGCGGTATGAGCGTGGCGGCCTTGGTGCCGGAGTTGGCGCTCTCCGCCGCCGCCACACCGGACAAGGCGCCCTTGCCGAACTCGTCTCTATCGGGTGCGCTACGCTTGGCCTCGGCATAGGAGACGAAGGTCGACGCGGTGGCGCCTATACCCGGGATGGCGCCCATGGTGATGCCGATGCCGGAACCCTTGAGGATGGTCGGTAAGGTCTTGCGCAGATCGGCGCGAGTGAAGCGGGTATCATCTATCGCCTGCGCGGTCAGCTCACGTGCCCGGCTCATGTAGTGCTCGATGATATCCGGCAGCGCGAACAGGCCGATGAGCAGCGGCAGGAAGGGAATACCATCGGCCAGATCGTCCACGTCGAAGACGAAGCGTGGCGTGGCGTTGACCAGGTCCAGTCCCACGGTGCCGAGCAGCAGGCCGAACAGACCACCACAGATGCCGCGCAACAAGCTCTCCTGCGAGAGCGCCGCGATCACGGTCAGCGACAGCAGGATGAGGGCGAAGAACTCCTTGGGACCGAACTGCTGCCCGAATCGGGCCAGCGTGCTGGCAATCAGCACCAGGGCCACCACCGACATCAGATCGCCGATGAAGGAGGCCCACAGAGCCGTCTCGATGGCGCGACCCGCCTGCCCTTTCTGCGCGAGCGGATAACCGTCGATCACCGTGCAGGCCGCGGCCGGTGTGCCGGGCACGTTCATCAAGATGGCCGAGATCGATCCCCCGAACAGCGAGCCCTTGCCGATCCCGACCAGGATCAGCACGCCGGTGAGCGGATCGAGGAACAGCGTGAACGGCAGCAGCACGCCGACCGCCATCGTCGAGGTGAGACCGGGAATGGCACCGATGACCATGCCACCCAGCACCGCCAGCGGCAACAGGATCAACAGCTCTGGCTTGGATAGATGGTCTATGACCAGTTGCACGTGTTCCATGGATCATTCCCACTGTGTGCCGACCGGCAGCGGAATACCGGCTACCAGCACGAAGATCACATACACCGCCGCGGCGAAGATCAGCGCGGTGAGCACCGCGGGCCGAAGACGTTGACCGGAGGCGAACGAGGTGATGGCAATCATCATCACCACGCCGACCGGCAACATGCCGAGCCACGGCATGAGAAGCAGCGCCACCAGCACGATGCCGCCGACCAGCAGCAGCCGACCCAGCGCCTCCGGTGGCTGCCAGCTCAGACGCTCACCTGAGAACAACACGGCGCAGGCATCCATGCCGCCGAGGATGATGAATGCCCAGGCGATGGTGCGCGGCAAGGCCTGCGGACCGGGGGCATCGGGCGCCGCGTACTGCGGCTCTGGAACATAGACGGGAATCAGATAGGCAAGCAGGACGATACCGAACGCGAGTGCGCTCAGGCCGCCCGCCGCCGCAGCGAGACGCGAACCTGCCATCGGAACACCTCTTACGCCGAACGTGACCACAGGGGGCACGGACACCGGACTCGAGTCGCCCGGCGTCCGAAACGCCATCGGATCGATGCGCGTGCTAGTTCGCCTTGAGCATGCCGAGCCGGGTCAGCACCTTCTTGAAGATGGCCTGGTCACTCTTGATCTGCGCGTCGAACTCGGCCGGCCCCTGGTAACCGGGGTACAGCGCGAGCTTGAGGAGTCGCTCCTTGACATCGTCGCGCATCAATACCTTCTCGACTGCCGCGGCCATACCGTTCACGGCCTCCTCCGGGGCACCCTTGCGGGTGATGAGTCCGAACCAGCTCAGGTGCTGGATATTGACACCCTGCTCGGCAAGGGTGGGAAGCTGGGGATAGCCTGGCCATTTCTCATTGTTGATATAGCCGATGCCCTTGACCCCACCCGCCGGTAGCTGTGGCAGCAGGTTGGAGTCGATCATGGCCTGCACGTGGCCGCCCATCAGGCTGTTGAGGGCGGCGCTGCTGCCACGGAAGGGCGCGTGGGTCATCTCTATACCCACGGCATCGGCGAACTGCTCCATGTAGATATGCGTGATCCCCCCCACGCCCGCCGACGCGTAGCTGATCCGGTTCTTCTTCGCGTAGGCAACGAACTCCTCGACGTTGGAGACCGGCACGCTCGGATGCACGGCCAGGGCGAGCCAGGACCGCGCCACGCGCGCTACCGGCTGCACGTCCTTGTCGACGTCGTAGGGCATGGCACGGGTATAGATGCTGGCCATGGTGGAGGTAGGCTGCATCGAAAAGCTATAGCCGTCCGGACGCGCCTTGAGGGCCTTGGCGGTGCCGATGAGTCCGGCGCCACCGCCGATGTTCTCGATGCTGATGGAGACCCCGAGCACCTCCTCCAGCGCCGGCTGCACCGCCCGCATGGTGTTGTCGGTGCTGCCGCCCGGACCATACGGCACCACGATCTTGATGTCCTTCTCAGGCCAGGCCGCCTGCGCAGAACCCATGAACAGGTTCATGCCGACCAGTGCCGCCACCGCGAGCGCTCCAAGCAAATGCCGCATACCACTGTCTCCTCTGCCTTTGATGGTCATGGTTGTCGTGGCTCGCGTCGAACGCGAGCGGACCCA
>JAGRHX010000772.1 GCA_020444775.1 Gammaproteobacteria bacterium | reverse complement strand
TGGTCACCGCCGACGAGGTGCCGGATCCGCAGTCCCTGCCGGTCAAGTTGTGGGTGAACGGCACGCTGATGCAGGACTTCGACACCAGTGACATGGCCCACCCCATCAGCCGCTGCGTCGAATGGGTGACCTCCATTCACACCTTGCAGCCGGGTGACCTGCTGGCCACCGGCACCAATCATCGTGGTCTGAACCCGTTCATGGACGGTGACCGGGTCGAGCTCGAGGTGCAGGGCCTGGGACGGCTGCGCATCAACATTCGTGACGATCTGAAGCGCACCTGGGCCCGCGAGACCCGTCTGCAGCGTCAGGAGGCGGGGCACGACACGCCCACACCACAGCTGACCGGGCGGTTCGCGCCGGGCAGCTGAGGGCCATCCCGGGCAAGCCTGCCGAGCCGGCGCGCGGGCACGAAACCGACGGCCTCGTGCCCGCGCCCCATCCGCACCGCTCAGTCGCGCGCGGCGATCACCGTGATCTCGACCAGGGTTCCAGGCGCCAGCGCGGCCTGCACACACGCACGCTGGGGCCACTCACCCGCGTCCCCCGCCCACTCGCACCAGACCTCGTCCATCGCGGCCTTGTCACCGATATCGCTCAGATAGACGGTGGCCGAGAGCAAGCGATCGCGTGCACTCCCGGCGTCCGCCAGATTGGTGTCGAGCGCCTGCAAGGCTCGACGAGTCTGCTCGGCGACGTTGGCGCCCTCCGCCGTCGCCACCGTGAACACCAGATCCTTGAATGCGGTTGCCCGGCAACGGCCACGGGCACTGCCCTGCCAGCGCTGTATCGATCCGCTTGACATGCTCGCTCACCTCCCGTTCGATGATGTGCTCGCCCGTCCCCGACCCTCGCTCGAGGACAAACATCCCTCGACTCAGAACAAGGCCCGGATCTGCTCCAGGTAACCGGTCTCGGTGCTCGACACCACCAGCAGCACATCGTCCAGACCCAGCTCGGCGATCCGCGCGAGCCGCTCCTTCGCCTCGGCAGGACTGCAGCGCAAGGTAATCTTGGGCTCGTGCCGTATCCCGATTGGCGCCGGCTCCGGGCGCAGGTCGGTGAACACATTGGCAAGCAGCGCACGCTTGCCACCGGCCGCCCGGTACATCTTCACGCCGAGCTCCAAGTCGTCCCACGACCCATGGATGCCCGAAGCGATCCAGCCCTGGCAATGGTTCGCGGCGAGATTGATCCAGCGCTGGCTGCGCCAGGCGCCCAGCATGACCGGCGGCCCGCCTTCGGTTCCCGGCCAGAGCGAGAGTGGGTCGCCATACACACCCTCGCCCTGCCAGGTCCGACGCATGACCTCCAGATAAGCCGGCAGCAGCTTGAAACGCGCCTCGTAGTCGACCTGAACGGCATCGAAGTCGGCCTTGGTCGAACCGCTGCCCACGCCAAAGCGCAAGCGTCCCTTGCTCAACAGATTGACCGTCTGCACCCGATGTGCATGCTCGACAGGGTGTCGCAGCGGGATCTGCACCACACAGGTGCCCAGCTCGATACGCTCGGTGACGGCCGCGAGCGTGCCCAGCAACGCCATCGGGTCGAGCGTGCGCGAGCCGCGCGCGAACGAGTCGGTCACCCACAAGCCCTCGAAACCGAGCTGCTCGACGTTGCGCGCAAGATCGATCAGCTGATCGATGACCGGGGTCGTGTCACCGGCGGTGAACACACGTGGTATGGCGACGATACCGACTTTCATGATGGGCGCATTCCTCTGTGTCGCGGGATCGGACCGGTGGCCGATCACCGCTACAATTGCATGACGCGGCTCCGGGTCGCGGCCAGGCCGTCAATCCAGCTTCGCGGGTCGCGGACCGTCGATCGGGATCTGCATCAGATCCTCGCCAAAGAACAGGTTGCCCGGGTAGCGCTCACTCATCTCACGGATGACCCGCTCCCGCACGCCCGGCACGTCCATCTGCTCGGTGACGTGGCTGACGACCAGGTTCTTCACCTTCGCCGTGGCACCGAGCTCCGCCAGCTCCAGATGCCCCATGCAGGTCTCCCCGAACTCCTTGCCGAGCGCGGTGCCGCTCAGATACTGACACATGTGGATGAGCACATCCGCGCCTTCGGCCAACTGCTCCATCGCCTTGCACGGGCCGCTGTCGCCCGAATAGACGATGGTGCCCTGCGGCGTCTCCAGCCTGAACCCGTAGCAGTTCAGGAACGGCTGCGCGTGCCGCACGCTTCGCGCGTGCAGGCGCCAGCCGGCCGGATCCTCGACCACGTCGCCGCTCTCGAGCTCGGTGACCACCGGGGCCGGTCGAAGCCGCGGCGGCACGCCGCCGCGCGCGACATAGATCTGCACGCTGAGCGGATGCTCGGTGCGGGCACGCAGGTCGGGCTCCCACACGCCACCTTCGCCGAACAGCAGATCGGTCATACGTTGGATGGGCGGTGGACCATAGACCTTGAGCTCGTCGATCCGACCGGCCCCCTGATCCCAGCGATTGAGCACCAGACGCTGGTAGTCCAGGCAGTGGTCATAGTGCAGGTGCGTGAAGCACACGTGCGTGACATCGGTGGCGCGATAGCCGGCCTGCATCAGTCGGTGATAGCTACCGGGTCCGTGATCGAGCAGGATCACCTGGTCGCCGAGATGCACCAGATAGCCCGAGCTCATCCGCGTCAGGGAAGGCGTCGGTGTGCCGGTGCCGAGCAGTACGATCTTCATGGTCCACCTCGAGTCGAGCCGAATCGGTTGTTCATCGTCCAGGGGCGCCAACCCGCCCCTGTCGCCGCAGCGCGGATGCGCGCGCCCGCTACCTGCTCAGCACCATTTGCAGCTGGTAGGTGGGCACACGGTGCGCGTCGTCGAACAGCGTGGCCAGCGCGTCACGTGTCGCGTCGACACGCGTGGCGTCCAGCCCCTCCACCACCACGATCCAGCGATCGAAACCATCCTCGCCCTGGGCCTGACGGATCCGCGCCTCGGAGGTATTCAATCGCGAGATGCCGGTGTCGTTCTCGAACAGATGCGCAGCAGTGATGCCCCATCGATCGAGCAAACCGTCGAGCAGCGCACGTAGCGTGCCGTTGACCGCGCCGTTCTCGACCAGTGGCTCTTGGGCATTGGCCAGGGTGATGGCCGCGCCGCCGATTCCAGCATCGCCCGAGGACAGCATCACCTGTCCGGCGTTGCGGCCGGTGTAGGTCATCTTCGCCGACATCTTGCTGGTCCACGGTGTCGGGTCGTCGAGCCGTGCGTGATAGGCGGCGGAACCGAGCACCGCAGGATCACGGGTTTCGTAGAGGATGTAGTACTCGGGTTGTCCCTGCAGCAGGGCACGATAGCGCCGGCCACGCAGGAAACCCGGCACCCCGACCCGCTCCGGCACGTGCTCATGCGTGTGCCAGGCCTCGAATTCCTCGTGGGATCCTGGCGCCACGTTGTGATAGTTCACCAGCACACCGCTACCGAGCAGACTCATGGTCGACTTCCTCGATTCCGTCTTCGCAGAGCATCACCAGCGACCGCGACGCCCGGACCACCGCTCATTGCCGGTGCTCTTCAGTCGCGTTCATCCCCGGGGCCGTCAACGACCCCAGATCTCCTTGAGGAAGCGCAGCCAGTTGCCGCCCATGACCTTGCGCACCCGGCTCTCCGGCCAGCCGCGCTTCAACATCGCGTGGGTCAGGTTCGGGAACTCACCGATCGTGCGCAGCCCCTCGGGCATGATCGTGACCCCGGTTCCGGGCCGCTTCGGCACCACCCGTCGGCCGTCGCCCTTGTCATGGCTCAGCCAATCGAAGAACGCGCCGTCCTGCTCCTGGGTGAAGTCGGTGCCGATGCCGACCTGGTCCTCGCCCAGCAGATTGACGAGGTGCTCGAGCGCGTCGACACAATGATCGACCGTGGCCGCGTCCTTTTGTGGCATGAAGGGCGGATAGGTCGCGTAGCCGACAAAGCCGCCGCGATCGACGATGAAGCGCAGTTGCGCGTCGGTCTTGTTGCGCGGGTGGTCGAGCAACGCCGCCGGCGCGCAGTGCGTGTAGGCCACCGGCTGCTTCGAATGAAGTATCGCGTCCTCACTGGTCTTCGGTCCGACGTGTGACAGATCGACGAGGATCCGGCAGGCGTTCATCTCGTCGATCACGTCACGGCCGAAGTCGGACAGACCCGAGTCGCGGCTCTCCCAACAACCGCTGCCGACCAGGTTCTGGGTGTTGTAGGTGAGCTGTATGCAGCCGACCCCCAGGTCCTTGTACAGACGCAGATACTCGATACGGTCCTCGAAACCGAAGGTGTTCTGCCAGCCCAGGTAGATGCCGGTCTTGTTCTCGCGCCTGGCGCGTTCGATGTCCTCGGTGCTGAACACCTGGAGGATGATGTCCTGGTGTTCGACGAACCAGCGCTTCCATTGCGCGATGTTGTCCAAGGTGCCTCGGATGCCTTCCCACACCGAGCAGGTGCAGTTGACCGCGGTCAGTCCGCCGCGCCGCATGTCCTCGAAGACGCTGCGGCCGAAATTACAGATCTCGAGCCCGTCGATGACGATCATGTCGTCGTGCAGGGCTCTGGCTTGCTCGTGGCTGATATCCGTCATCGCTCGTCCACTGCTGGTGCTGCGGGTCATCCCGGGTGCTTGCCGCGCCCGGCCAGCCCAGATGATGGCACAGGCATGCCGCGGGCCAAAGCCCGCTCGCGGCATGCGCCGATCCGCCTGGCGGCCATGACACACGGCAGCCGACCAAACGGCTACAATGCGGGACACCGTCGGGCCACTCAGCTCCGGCTCAGCGGCATCTAGCCGCCACACGTGGACCGAGGCGAACGCCGGCGGCGGCCCTTCGTCCCCCGCAGACCCTCGGCCCGATCGCAACCGACGCACAACAGGAATCCGCCATGGCAACCGTAGAGTTCTTCTTCGATATCTCCAGCCCCTGGACCTACATGGCCTTTCACCAGATCCAGCCGGTCTGTGAGCGCACTGGCGCGGAGCTCGTCTACAAGCCGTTCCTGGTCGGCGGCGTGTTCAACAAGGTCAACCCCAGCGTCTACCAGCGTCGCGAGAATCCCATCGCGCCGAAGGAGAACTACTACCAGAAGGACATGCGTGACTGGGCGGCCTATCTGGGGCTGAAGCTCATCAAGCCGAGCGTGTTCCCGCTCAACAGCGTGAAGGCCCTGCGCGGCGCCTTCGTCGCCATCGAGCAGGGCCGCATCTCCGCCTATGCGCGGGCCTGTTTCGAGGCCTACTGGGGCGAGGACAAGGATCTGTCACAGGACGCCGAGCTACGCGCCTGCGTGGAGAAGGCCGGGATGGACGCCGATGACCTGTTCGAGAAGATCGGCCAGGCCGAGTACAAACAGAAGCTGTTCCAGACCACTGACGACCTGATCAAACGCGGCGGCTTCGGCTCACCCACCTTCTTCCTGGACGGTGACGACATGTACTTCGGCAACGACCGCATCGTGCTCCTGGAGCATGCCATCACCCGCAAGACCGGCGGCTGAGCGAGAACGGGGAGCGAGCGGCTATGGACCTGGGGATCTTCAGCTACAACGTCGAGTACGGGGCAAGGCCGGACGAGCTGGCGCTGGCCTGCGAGGAACGCGGCTTCGAGAGCTTCTGGGTGGGTGAGCACACCCACATCCCGGCCGGCCGCCAGACCCCCTACCCGGGCGGCGGACCGCTGCCCAAGCCGTACTACCACATGGCCGATCCCTTCGTCTCGCTGATGGCGGCGGCCGCCTGCACCCGGCGTATCCGCCTCGGCACCGCGGTCTCCCTGGTCATCGAGCACGACCCCATCGTGCTCGCCAAGACGGTCGCGACTCTGGACCATCTCAGCAACGGCCGGTTCATCTTCGGCATCGGTGGCGGCTGGAACGCCGAGGAGATGGAGAATCACGGCACGCCCTTCAAACGACGCTGGAAGGTGCTGCGCGAGCGTGTCGAGGCGATGAAGGTCATCTGGCGCGAGGAAGAGGCCTCCTACTCGGGTGAGTTCGTCGATTTCGAACGAATCATCTCCTACCCCAAGCCCGCGCAGCGACCACACCCGCCCATCTACTTCGGTGGCGCCACGGAACGGGGCCGCATTCGGGTGGCCCGCTACTGCGACGGCTGGATCCCGATCGACGTGCTGATCGACGACCTGCCCGAAGCGATCGCCGATCTGCACCGCAAGCTGGAATCCCATGGCCGCGACCCGAGTTCGGTGGGCATCAGCGTATTCGCCTTCGAGAACCTGTCCATCGAGGATCTCGAGCGCTACGCGGGCATGGGCGTGGAGCGGGTCACCTTCGTCGCCCCGCGGCGCATGGACGATGCGCTGCGTCGACTGGACACACTCGCCGAGCTGATCCCGAAGCTCGCTGGCTGATCCCCACGCCCGGCGGCAACGATGCCCCATCGTGCCGGCAGGCACTGAGACACCATTACACGCTGGACGACATCGATGGCACAGCCCTCCTCCCATGGCGCTACGCAGCCACCTCTGCTCGGTGAATTCGATTACGTGATCGTCGGGGCCGGCTCGGCCGGCTGTCTGCTGGCCAACCGCCTCTCCACCGATCCGTCGACCCGGGTGCTGCTGATCGAAGCGGGCGGACGCGACAGCTACCCGTGGATTCACATCCCGGTCGGTTATCTGTACACGATGAACAATCCGCGTACCGACTGGTGTCTGCAGACCACGCCGCAACCCGGACTCAACGGCCGCAGCCTGTCCTACCCACGTGGCAAGGTGCTCGGCGGCTGCTCGTCGATCAA
>JAGRHX010000771.1 GCA_020444775.1 Gammaproteobacteria bacterium | reverse complement strand
GTTCGAATCCGATCACCCGCTTTCGAAGAGGCCCCCTAAGTCCCTGCTCAGTAGGGGATTAGAGGGCTTTCTCGTTTCTGCACTACTCCGCGTTCGGGTGAGCTATCGCCCGATGTAGTGCAAGATTGTCCAAAAATGTAGTGCGAATCGAGCCGATCTGAGCGGCCCATGTCGTCGACCGGGGACCTTCATGGCCACTGGCTCACGTGATTTCGCACGAATACCGTGCTCGCCGCCAGCTCACCAGTGAGCTCGCCGCGACCACCTATGCGACTGCTAGGCTTACGCTGGTCCTTGGTTTCTCTTTCGACGCAACCGCGAGCTTGCCCGCCAGCCCCAGAGCGTGACACCAGAGGCCGAGGTCGCGATCGCCAGGACGCTGAAGCCAGTGAGCAGCGGATGGTTGAAGTCGTCGCGTCCGCCGTAATCCATCGTGTGCAGCATCCAGAAGAAATCGAACACGCGCCACAAGCGGTTTCGACGGGACACGACCTGGCCGGTCCGAGCGTCAATGTAGAGTCGTGGTTGTTTCGGGTGGTGAATCTCTACTCGATACGCAGGCAGCACACCGTTGCGAAACTCGACAGGCGGCTCCGACTCGATCAGCTGCACATTCTTGATTGGTGAAGCATGCGCGAAGTCGCGCTGGGCGACCAGTCGGGCATCCTGCTCAGAGATTAGTGGGAGTGACTCGCCGGACTCATGGTCGAGACGTGCGAGCAACTCACCGGACGTGGACCGGATTTCCCACGATGGGCCGATTCCGCGGTTTATCAGCGCAACCGAGGCGAGATCCGAGTGCGTAGAGGCGAGATCATCTAGCGAGGACTGGATGCTCGCAGGCAGCTCGGTGATCACATGATGACTCAGTGGCTCGAACTGCTCGGCGCCGATATCGCGTTCCCCGCGCACGTTATCGATGTCGAGCACACTGAACATGAAGCCACCGACGCTCCAGGCGAGCAGCTGAAGGCTCACGATCAGACCCAGCCAGCGATGAATCAGGTATGTGGACTTGCGTGGTTTCATTGGCGTCTCTTCGGCGTCTGCTCCGACCGAGAGGAGCAGCATGGTGCGCAGAAGTTGGTCTAGAGGCAATCACATCATCAGCAATAGCATCCCCGCGGCCATGGCGGCCATGGTCAGATCCTCGACGAGCGTGACCTTGGTCATCGGTAGGTTGAGGGCTGTGCCGAGGCATGCGCAGCGGATGGCGCGCTTGTTGAGCAGCGCCTTGAGCACACCACCTGCGCCGACGAGCATAAGCACGAGCGTGATGATGTTGGTCACGACTGGGGCCCAGGCGAGCAAGTACGCGACACCGAGTGCGAGCTCGACGAAGGGGTATGCCCAGCCCCACGCTGGGACCCTGCGTGCGACCAAGTCGTAGCCTCGGTACGCGGAGACGAAGCCTGGTGGATCGAGAAGCTTGAAGAAGGAGAAGACGATGAAGAAGCCGGCCATGAAGTGCCGCATGAGAGGCTCAGCCGCCCAGCTGCCGGTGGACGCGGCGACCAGAAGCGTGACACCTGCGATAAACCCGACGATCAGGAAGAGCGGGTAGAGACTCTCCTTTGCGGGCTCTTCGACCATCACGGCCGAGTGATGGTTCGGCGTACCGTTCCGCGTCGCTTGGGCGGCCTCAGCGGGCCGGACGAACGAAACCGCGTAGTCACCTACGGAAGCGACGGCAAGCCGGATGCGTTCGTCGGAAACATCCGAGGAGTGCTTGATGACCGCTGTTCCCGCCTGGGGATTGACTTCAGCACCGTCGATGCCCGCGACATCAAGGAGTGCGGCCTTGATCTTGGCTGCGCATCCTCCGCAGTGCATTCCAGCAATCTGGGCGGGTGTAGTCTGCATCGCCATCTCATTTACCTCGCGTTCTTGTACAACAGTTCGATCAGCTCATCGCTCGCCTCCTCGAACTCGGCTTTCCCGAGTGCGGCTGCGTCCGCGACGCAGTGCTTGAGGTGGTGCCGCAGCAACTCCTTGCCCACTGATCGCATGGCGGACTGCACCGCAGCGATCTGGGTCAGGATGTCTGCGCAATAGCGATCCTGCTCAACCATCTGGGCGATGCCACGCACTTGCCCCTCGATGCGCTTGAGCCGGGCGAGGTTGCGGTTGCGGTCTTGATCGCAGACGTTCTTTGCCGATCGGGCTGGGGGTGTGGTACCCATACCCCCTTATGGTATATACAGCTCTCCCGAGAGTCAAGCGGTCTCGTCATCCGGTTGGCCTGACATTGCCCTAAGGAACCATCCCTCCAGTCCGAAGACCACGGCAATCGAGCCGAGCGCGACGACGACGACGAGCGGATCGGTCGTGAGCTTGAGATAGAGGAACGCCCCGAGCACGACCGCGTCGAGCACCAACGCCGTCAGGAGCACCCAGCCCCGCGCGTTGAGCTCCGATCGGAGGTGCTTGAAGACGCCCCAGTGGATCGCCAT
>JAGRHX010000770.1 GCA_020444775.1 Gammaproteobacteria bacterium | reverse complement strand
TGCAATCTGCCGGTGCAATCTGGCTATGCAATCGCCCACTGCGATAGCACTGAGCAGACATGTATTGCACGGTGATACCGAACCGCTACCCGGTGCACGACGTCCATCGCTCGAGCACCGATTCGGAGAGACGAGTGTCGTTGCGAGTAGCTGACCCCTTCCGCGCCAGATTGCGGGTTTCGAGATCGCCGGGCGTCGCAACGCTCGGCACGACACGGCCCCCACCGGTCGCATCGTCGACGCCAGTCGGCTGTCGTTCATCGAGCCGACACCGTTTCGAGGGCCATCGAGACTCGGCGGCACGGTGGGCCAGGTCTCGTCTCATCGCCCTTCGTCTCATTGCCGTGGCCGGCTGTCTGCTGCTGGGCGGTTGCACGCAGTTGCCGGTCGCGGTGGTGGACGGTTGGATCGGACAGAGCGTGCCGCCGCCACGCACAGCGGATCTGCAGTCCGCCTCGGCGCATCAATCCGAACAAGCATCTGGCGAGGGATCGGGTCAGGGATTCGGGCATGACGCTGGCAATGCCCTCGACATCGCCGCGGGCATTCAGGCCGCCCATCTCAACCCGCTGCGCCAGCTCCGTGACCGGAACGATCCACTGCACGCGCTGCAGCGCGCGGCACGAGGTGACGTGAACGCAACCAAGCCGCTCGGTGTGCGGGTCGCGTTGAACGCCCTGGCCATGATCGGCACCCGTTATCGCTACGGTGGCGAAACCCCCGATGAAGGCTTCGATTGCAGCGGCCTGGTGCAGTACAGCTACGGACTGGAGAACGTGCCGGTGCCACGCACCTCACGGCGCCAGTACGATCGCCGTCGCCCCATCACCCGTGCCCACCTGCAGCCGGGTGATCTGGTGTTCTTCAAGCCGGATAGACGTATCAGTCACGTCGGCATCTATCTGGGCAACGGCGAGATCGTGCACGCCCCGCGCACCGGCGGCGTGGTGCGCGTCGAATCACTGAACGGCAGCTGGTTCCGACGCTACTACGCCGGCGCCGGACGACCCTACTGACCGCCCCACGCTGAACCTGCCACCAGCGAGGCCGGGTCCCTCCGACCGCCGTCATCGAGATCGCCACCTGACTCCTGCATCCAGAGGCTGATACCCGGATGGCTGATGCGATATGGCCCGCTGTCAGCTCAGCCGACCGCCTCGAGTCCCTGCACGGCCGGCAGCAACTCATCGACCATGCGTCGGGTCTGGGCCAGGATATCATCGTCGTCGGCGCCCACCGGCCGTAGCACGAACTTGCTCACCCCCTGCGCCGCGAACTCACGGACTCGTTCGAGCAATGCCGGCGCGTCACCGACCACCAGCGAATCACGCGGATCCCGATTCGGAAAGCGGGCCGCGGCGCGCTCCAGATAATCGCTCACGATCGGCTCCTCCGGACGACCGAAGCGATAGTTGAAGCTCGCGCCGTAATGGTCGGCATCGATGCTGCGCCCGGCGTCTGCGCAGGCCTGCTTGATCGCCCGGATCACCTGACCGGCCTTCTCCGGCGTCTCTCGACCACCCAGCCAGCCGGTGCCGATACGCGCGGTACGCCGGATCATCGCCGGGCTCGATCCCCCCATCCAGAACGGCAGCTTCTTCTGCACCGGCAGCGGTGAGATCGACGCGCCCTGCAGCTTGTAGAAACGGCCGTCGAAGTCCAGCGTCTCACCAGTCCACAGCGCCTTGATGATATCCAGCGCCTCGTCGGTTCGGGCGCCGCGCGCCTCGGTCGGCGTGCCGGTGCCCTTCCAGTCCGGGCTGAGCGGATTGCCGATGCCAAAAGCCGGCAACAAGCGCCCCTCACTGAGCATATCGATGGTCGCGCACTGCTTTGCCAGCAGCACCGGTTCGCGCAGCCCCACCGAGGCCACGCTCATGCCGAACTTGATCTGCCGGGTGGCACCGGCAATCGCCGCCATCGCGCTCATGCATTCGAGCATCGGCCGCTTGGAGATCAGACGATCACTCTGCCATATCGAATCGATACCCCCATGCTCACAGAGGTCGACCCAGCGCCAGAAGGCGCTGGCGGTGGACAGCGGCATTTCGATGAACCCGATGCCAAGCTTTACCTGCATTCCCACGTTCAACGCCTCCCGCGGCGAGCATCCGTCAAGTAGAGAAGGAGATCCCTAGCCCATACCGATGGCGGCTGACCGGGATCTGTCATTACGAGCGCGGCCCCACCGCGCCAGACACGGCAACCCGCGACGATATCGACTCAATCCTGGTCGACGCCATTTGCGCTCGTCTGTGGAAAGCCGTGTGGAAACACATGTCGGCCATCCGCGCCCAGCTCGAGCGCATGAACCTCGCGTACCGCACTGAGCGGCAGCACCGCGTACAGATGCGGGAACAAACGCCCGCCACGCGATGGCTCGTAGCGCAACGCCGAACCCAACGGCCGCGGATCCACGCACAGCAGCACCAGATCGTCCTGCCCGGCCCGATGTCTGGCGGTGCTGGCACGTACCTGGCTCAGGTCGGAGAAGTGGATGAACCCGTCTGCCCGATCCTGCGCGGAACCCTCGTAGACACCAGCCGTCTGCGCAGCCTGCCACGCGGCACGCTCACAGACATGATAGATCAGACCTTCCAGACCACGCTCCACCACAGTCTCCTCAGACAAAAAAGCGCCCGTGAACGCCGCCATCCGTGGCTCATGGTTCATGCACCAGGTCGATGCCGAGGTCGGGCACACGCATCCATTCAGGGTATCAGTCTCGACCCCAGGGGCAGGGTATCATGCGCGGATCGCGCCGGCCGCCAGCCGGCGCCGCGCGGACGCCCGTCAGGGGCGTATCGGAACGGGGGTGACCAGGTCGGGTTGGCGCCCGCCAGCTCCCGGAACGAGACGCTCCCGGATCGACGGCTGCAACTCGACAAAGACACCTCGACAAAGACTATGCGCACGACCAGGAGGAACTCATGGAACTCGGACGACTCGGCGTCTGGTATGGCGCCGACAAGCTCACCCCGGCACAGTGGAAACGCTTCGTCGCCCGCATCGAATCGCTGGGCTACGGGACGCTCTGGTACTCTGAATCACGCGGCTTCGAGTCGCTGTCACTGGGCAGCTTTTTGCTCTGCAACACGACGCGTTTGAAGGTCGGCAGCTCGATCGCCAGCATCTACGCCCGAGATGCCTACTCGTCCTTCGCCGGTGCCCGCACGCTGGCACAGATCTCCGGCAACCGCTTCGTGCTCGGGCTGGGCGTGTCGCACGCGCCGATGGTCGAGCATCTGCGCGGACATCAGTACGGCAAGCCGCTGTCCACCATGCGCAGCTATCTGCAGCACATGCGAAGCGCCGCTGGCGATGACGACCATGGCTGGCCGATCGCCCTGGCCGCGCTCGGTCCGAAGATGCTGGAGCTGTCACGCGACGCCACCCGCGGCGCGTTGCCCTACAACGTCACGCCCGAGCACACCGAGCGCGCCAAACGCATTCTCGGTCCCGACCGCTGGCTGGTGGTCGAGCAGAAGGTGCTGCTCGAGACCGAGCCCGCCAAGGCCCGGGCCCTGGCACGCGCCGAGCTGAAGCGCTACATGAGCCTGCCCAACTACTGCAACAACTGGCGCTCGCTCGGCTTCGACGACAAGGATCTGGCAGGCGACGGCAGCGATCGATTCATGGACGCGATGGTGGTGTGGGGCACGCAGGCGGACATCGAGGCGCGGATTCAGGCTCACTTCGACGCCGGCGCCACCCAGGTCTGCATCCAACCCGTCCATGAGCCCGGGGATCTGGACGCGGCCGAGCGCACTCTGGAGGCCTTCGCACCCGCCTGAGCCGGCGGATCGAAAAGACACGGCCGCTACCGACCAATGCCATCCATCACCTGTGCAACCACAGTGCACCTCCAGGGGGGAACCCGAGCATGAGCATCATCCATAACACCACCCGCCAGCTGCTGCGCGACGGCCAGCTGGCAATCGGTCTGGGATTGCGCAATCTGCGCACCATGGACTCAGCCAGGATCGCCAAGGCCTGCGGCTTCGACTGGTTGTTCATCGACATGGAGCACGGCAGCTATGACCTGGATCTGGCCTGCCAGCTGAGCGTGGCGGCGCTCGACAGCGGTGTCACGCCGATCGTCCGCGTTCCCGGTCACCAGCACTTCCACGCTGCACGTGTGCTCGATGGTGGCGCGATGGGCATTGTCGTGCCGCACGTGGACGATGCCGAACAGGCCGCTGCCGCGGTCGCCAACTGCAAGTTCCCGCCGATCGGACATCGCTCCATGACCGGGACCCATGCCCAGCTCGGCTTTGCCAGCATGCCGCTTCCCGAGATGACCAAAGTCCTGAACGAGAATCTGTTGCTGGTGGTGATGATCGAGACGCCGCGCGCCGTCGAGAACGCCGATGCGATTGCCGCGCTGGATGGTATCGACGTGCTGCTCATCGGCACCAACGACCTGTGCGCCGAGATGGGCATCCACGGCCAGTTCGGCGATGCCCGCGTCGAAGCGGCCTACAGGACAGTCATCGATGCCTGTCAACGCCACGGCAAGAGCGCAGGCATGGGCGGTGTCTACGACGAGGAACTGGCCGCCCGCTACATCGGCATGGGCGCACGTTTCGTTCTCGGCGGCTCGGACCTCAGCTTCCTGATGAGCGCTGCCGGGGCACGTAGCAAATTCTTGAAATCACTCGCTTAACAGCCCCTCGGCGGAGGTCGTGACGGGTTGCTCGGGCAGCCCCGGTCACGGCCGCCCCGTTCCCAGCCACGGCCGCCCGTCCATGTGCAATGGCCGGAATGACTATGCTAGGCTGAGCCCGGGTCCGACCAATGAAGAGCAAGACAGAACAAGCACTAGAGGAGGACTAGTTCTCATGAAACTCGGTCGAATAGGTACCATGGCACTCGGTCTCGGGG
This sequence comes from Gammaproteobacteria bacterium, assembly GCA_020444775.1. The sequence continues at coordinate 1,215 of JAGRHX010000770.1, read as the reverse complement.
CCGCGCTCGTACTGGGCGCAGGCACGATGACCGATGCCAGCGCCCAGAAGAAAGGCGGCATCCTCGATTTCGTGGTGCCGAGCAACCCACCATCGTATGACGCACACCAAGAGACCACCTTTGGCGTCATCCATCCGCTGGCGCCGATGTACAGCCTGCTGATTCGTGTCGACCCGGAGAATCCGGGATCGCCGGACTTCGTCTGCGACCTGTGCGTAGGCGGCGTGCCGGAAGCGACCGACGGCGGCACCAAGTACACCTTCAAGGTCCGCACGGACGTCAAGTTCCACGATGGCACGCCTCTGACCTCCGCCGATGTCAAGGCCAGCTTCGACAAGATCATCTTCCCCCCTGAAGGCGTGCCGAGCTCGCGTAAGGCCTTCTTCACGATGGTCGACGCAATCGACGCGCCGGACGCCGAGACCGTGGTCTTCACCCTGAAGTATCCGTCCGGTGCCTTCCTGCCAGCCCTCGCCACCCCCTTCAACTGGATCTATTCCAAGAAGGACCTGGACACCCACGGCTACACCTGGCATCGCCAGAACGTGAACGGCAGCGGTCCGTTCAAGTTCGTCAAGCACGAGGCCGGCGCCTTCATCGAGGGCGCGCGCTATGACGGGTATCACCACGAAGGCCAACCGTATCTGGACGGCTTCAAGGCGATCATCGCGCCGAAGATGTCGGTCCGACTGCAGGCCGTGCGCGGCGATCGCGCCGGTATCGAGTTCCGGGGTTTCCCACCCGCGGCGCGTGACGATCTGGTCAAGGCCCTCGGCGACAAGGTCACCGTCCAGGAAAGCGACTGGAACTGCGGCAACCTGGTGGTGTTCAATCACCTGAAGAAGCCCTTCGATGACGTGCGCGTGCGGCGCGCGCTGAACCTCGCGATCGATCGCTGGTCCGGTTCGAAGTTCCTGTCCAAGGTGGCGATCGTCAAGACCGTGGGCGGTGTCGGCTTCCCCGGTCACCCGCTGTCGGCGACCAAGGAAGAGCTCGAGCAGATCGAGGGCTTGTGGCCGGACATCAAGAAGTCGCGAGAGCTGGCCAAGCAGTTGCTCAAGGAAGCCGGTCAGGAGAATCTCAAGTTCGACCTGCACAACCGCGCGGTCGACCAGCCTTACAAGTACGTGGGCACCTGGGTCATCGACCAATGGCGTCAGATTGGCGTGCAGGTCCGGCAGGTCGCGGTACCGACCGGCGCCTGGTACGACAAGT
>JAGRHX010000769.1 GCA_020444775.1 Gammaproteobacteria bacterium | reverse complement strand
TGATGACGCTGCTCGAGGCGGGCGACCACGTGGTGGCCGCGAGCAGCCTCTATGGCGGCAGCTACACCCTGTTCGACGTCAATCTACGCAAGCTCGGTATCGAAACCACCTTCGTGGACGCACGCGATCCGCAGAACTTCGCGCGCGCCATCAACGACCGGACCCGCGCGGTGTACGCGGAGAGCATCGGCAATCCGTCGCTGGACATCCTCGACTTCCAGGCGGTCGCGGACGTCGCCCACGCCGCAGGTCTGCCGCTGATCGTCGACAACACCTTCCCCACCCCCTATCTGTGCCGGCCGCTTGACCACGGCGCCGACATCGTCCTGCATTCAGCGACCAAGTGGATCGGCGGCCATGGCACCTCCATCGGTGGTGTGCTGGTCGAATCGGGCCGCTTCCCCTACGACAACGGCAAGTTCCCCGGCATGACCGAGCCGTCAAAGGGTTACCACGGGGTGAGATTCTATGAGACCTTCGGCGACTTCGGACTGACGATGCGAGCCCGCTGCGAGGTATTGCGCACCTTCGGTCCCTCGCTGAGCCCGTTCAACGCCTTCCTGTTCTTGCAGGGTCTGGAAAGCCTGCACGTGCGCATGGACCGGCACGTTCACAACGCGCTCGAGGTTGCGAGGTTCCTGCAGACCCACCCCTTGGTCGAATGGGTCAACTATCCGGGGCTGCCTGACAACCCAAATCACGAGCTGGCGCGTCGCTACATGCCCAAGGGACCGAGCTCGATCCTCACCTTTGGCATCAAGGGCGGCGTCGAGGCTGGTGAGCGTTTCATCGAAGCCTCCACGTTCATGAGCCATCTGGCCAACGTGGGCGACGCGAAGACGCTGGTCATCCATCCCGCGTCGACCACCCACCGCCAGCTCAACGAGGCCGAGCAGGTCGCCGCCGGCGTCACCCCGGACATGATCCGACTGTCGGTCGGACTGGAGACGCTGGACGACCTGTTCTGGGACCTGGACCAGGCGATGCACGCCGCCCAGCGTTAGCGTGCCCTCCCGCGAAACCATCCCCGCGAGCAAGCCTGCAGCGAGCGACACCATGTCCAATCCATTCGAAACCGATCTGGATCGCGGTCCAGCCAACTATGTGCCGCTGAGTCCACTCGCCTTCCTGCGTCGCTCGGCCAGCGTCTACCCGCACCATCTCGCCGTGGTGCACGGCGAGCGGCGCTACGACTACAAGCAGTTCGAGGCACGCTGCCTGCGTCTGGCCAGCGCGCTGCAGGGTCTGGGGGTCGAACCGGGCGACACGGTCTCGGTCATGGCACCAAACGTCCCGGAGCTGCTCGAGGCACACTATGGCGTGCCGATGGTCGGCGCGGTGCTGAACGCACTCAACATCCGGCTCGATGCTGGCACCATCGGCTTCATTCTCGAGCACGCGCAGACCAAGGTGCTGCTCACCGACACCGAATTCAGCGACGTCGTCAAGGCCGCGCTGGATGGTCTGGAACATCCGCCCGTCGTCATCGACATCTGCGACGCGCTGGGTAGTGGCGGCGAGCGACTCGGCACACTCGAATACGAGTCCTGGTTGGCCGAGGCCGAGAACACGCCGCGGCCCACACCGCTCACGGATGAATGGCAGGCACTCGCGCTCAACTACACCAGCGGCAC
>JAGRHX010000768.1 GCA_020444775.1 Gammaproteobacteria bacterium | reverse complement strand
GTCAGCGTCGCCGATCATGGTCTGCGCCTCGCCGAGCACCCTATGGTGAAACGGGCCAGCGCATGGAAGGACTGGACCGGCTCCTGGTACACGATCCGGGTCGCGGTGGTGCTGTGGCAAGGCCACACGCTCGATGAGAACGATCTGGACTACACCGAGATCCGTGCGAGCGTCGACGCGCACCACGCCGAGATCGGCGCCCCGCCCGTGGTCTGGAGCTGCGACACCTCGCCCCCCGATGACCGGCCGCCGACCCCGCGCAGCGTGCTGCGACGGGTGCTCGATCACCAGCGCATGGCCGGCCAGGAGGTGCTGCTCGAGGACGCGGTGCCGGTCGGCATCAGTCTGTCCTTGTCGGTGCAGATCGACGAGCAGTACTACCAGTCCGAGGTGCGCTATGCGATCCAGCAGGCGCTCGGCACCGGTCCCGGTGGTCTGTTCGAGCCGGGGCGCCTGCAGTTCGGTGAGGATCTACACGCAAGCGATCTGTTCGAGGTGCTGATGGCCCTGGATGGTGTCGACAACGTCTGTTTGAACCGCTTCAAGCGGGTCGGCAGCCAGTTCCTGGACCGTTCCGACGTTGGCCGGATCGTGCTGCAGGGCCTGGAGATCGCGGTCTGCGACAATGACCCGGCACGCCCGGAGCGCGGTTACTACATGCTCCATCTGCACGGCGGGCGACGCGGATGATGACCGGGAGGGGCGCGCCATGAGCGACGATCTGACCCGTTGGAACCGCGCCGGCCGAAGCCGGTTCGAGTATGTCGACGGCAACGCGGTCCTCTGGCTGGAACGGCTGCGCGAGGCGTTGCACGAGCGGTTCCCGCACAGCGGCGTCTTCGCGGCCGAGGCGCCGAGCGACGAGACAGTGTCCGAGCGCTTGCGGCGCCTGGAGACACGCTACCGTGCTCAGCAGCGTGGCGATCTGCTCTGGGAGACCACCCGTGCCTTCGCCCGCGCCTGTCACGTGCTCACCGAGCATCTCGACGCCTACGCCAACGAGGGTTACCTGCGCACCGCCACTCAATGGGAGAACGTGCGTCGGTTGGTCGAGATGATCGACTACCACCCCGCGCCACCTGCCTCGGCGGCCACCACCCTGGTGCTCGAGGCCAAGAGCGAGGCCTCAGGGGAGATCGTGGCCGGCTTCCAGGTCAAATACACCCCGGCCGCGGGCGGCGCACCGGTGATCTTCGAAACCCTACATGCCATCGAGGTCGACGCGGCGCTGAATGCGTTGCACCTGGCCGGCTGGAATCGTTCGGCCGCCAGCCTGTCCCAGGCGGGCGTCGATGTGTGGGTGGCGGACCGTGACATCGACGGCCTGTCCGCTGGGCAGATTGCCCTGCTCGTCAGAGCTGGATCCGCTCCGGCCGCCGCGGTGGTCGAGCTCGGCACGCTGCATCCCGACAGCCGGGTGCTCGGCTTCTCGCTGCTCGATGGCCAGCCCGCGACCTCGGGCTGGCCACTCGCGGACGTGCGTTTGCAGATGCTGCCCGCGCAGATCATGCCGGTACTGCCGACCGACGCTCGGACCCTGCGTCTGGACGTCGATCACGGTCTGGTCGCGGGCGACGTGATCAGCTGGCACAGCGGTGGCAGCTGGCGCTTCGACAGGGTGCAGAGCGTGGATACGCAGAGCGTGCGGCTGTCCTTCGCCGACAACATGCCTGCGCCCGGCACCGATATCTTCAAGGCGGCCGCGATCGAGCGCCCGTCCGGGGAGTTCCTGTTCGCAATCGACGACCCGACACGGCGGGTCGCGCAGCGTACCGCGAGCGGCTTCGAGCTCCTGCGTTCCGGCGCCGCCGGCAGCTACACGCTCGCCGCCAGCGGCGAGCACGGCAGCTACTATCGTGTCACCGACGACAGCATCGTCACCCTTTACGCCGCACCCGAGGACACGAGCCGCACGACCCCGGTCGGCACCACCCTCGCGGTCAGCGCTCAGGCCTACGAGCTGGCGGGCGGACCGGGCAAGCTGGGCAGCGGCCAGTGGATCGCCGCGCAGCGCGAGGACGGTGAATGGCGGGCGCTGCGCATCGCGCGCATCCTCGAGCAGGAGGACCGGTTCTTTCTGGAGCTGGAGCAGACGAGTCCGGCACGGACACCGCTGGTGCGTCTGGTCGGCGCCTTTGCCGAGCACCTCACGCCCCGTGGTGCCAACGAGAATCTCAGCCCCTTGAGCGAGCAGCAGCGCACGGCGCTGCCGGTGGCGATGCCGGCCTCGAGCAGTGCCCGCGCATTGCTCGCCGTCGGTCGTCCGCTGCTGGTGGAACAGGCGTCGGGCAAGACATTCACGGCGGGCGTCGTCGCCACCATCACCCGGGTCGAGAGCACGCGGATCTGGATCGACCCGCCGCTGCCGGCCAGCGCGGGTTTCACGCGTGGCAACACCGTGGTCCGGGCCAACGTGGTGCGCGCCGGACACGGCGAGCGTCAGCCCGAACGTGTGCTCGGCAGCGGCGACGCGACACGCGCCAACCAGAGCTTCGAGTTCGCCAACCCCGGCGTCAGCTTCGTCGCCGACGCAACCATGTCGTCGGGGGTCGCGGCGGACATCAGCATCCAGGTATCCGGTCAGCGTTGGACACAGGTATCGACCCTGAATGACTCGCGCGGCACCGACGCCCACTACACCGTGCGTATGACCGAGCAGGGCCATCTGACGATCGGCTTTGGCGACGGCGAGCACGGCAGGCGGTTACCGACCGGCACCGGCAACGTGCGTATCGGCTGGCGCAAGGGCAGTGGACTGCACGGCAACGTCGAAGCTGGCGGTCTGAGCAAGCCGGTCAAACCGCATCGGCTGATCGACACGGTGCGCCAGCCGCTGGACGCGAGCGGCGGGGCCGACATGGAAAGCGCGGCCTCGCTGCGTGACAACGCGCCGGCAACCCTGCTGACACTCGATCGGGCGGTGTCGATCACGGACTTCCAGAACCTCGCCGTTGCCCACAGCAGCGTCTGGCAGGCGAACGCCTTCAGCGTAGCCGCCACGACCTCGCGGGAGAATGGAATCGAAGTCGTGGTCGTGCCCTCGGGCGGTGGCGAGTTGGGTGCGCTCGCCGACACGCTGAGGCTGCATCTGCAGAATCATGCCTTACCCGGCGTATCCGTCACGGTATCCGACCACGAACCGGTGCTCGTCTCGCTCGGTATCACCGTGCGGATACGCAGCGAAGCCTTCGTGCCCGATGACGTGGTCGCCGCAGTTGCCGCCAGCTTGCTCGACGCCTTTGCTCTGGCACGCCGCAAGCTCGGCCAACCACTCTATCTGGCCGAGCTTTTCCAACGCGTGGAGTCGGTGACCGGCGTTGAGAACTGCGACTGCAATATCACCGATCTCGACGAATCAAGGACCCACGACCCGGTCAGGCGGCTCGAGGCGTCTGGCATCGTCAAGGGCCTCGTACCCGGTCCACGACAGGTGATCCACGTGGCCGGGGACGGCTCGGGCATCGTCATCCAGTGGCAGGAGCATACGCTGTGAGTCATCCGTCATCCCGCGGGAGTCCCTGCTCATGAGTGACCCATCCGCCATCGGCCGGCAGCTCTACATGCTGC
>JAGRHX010000767.1 GCA_020444775.1 Gammaproteobacteria bacterium | reverse complement strand
TTCTTCTCCATGGAGTCCTGAATCAGGCGGGTGATGTGGTTGAGGTTGGCGATCTCCTGTCCGATCAGGCGCGGGGCGATGTAATGACGGATCGCGTCGATGATCGAGCCCAGCGTATCGCCGGTGATCACTGCAGTCGCCGGTGCTTCGCCATACCCGACATGGCCGGTGTCGGTCTTGATGATGACGACGATGTCGTCGATCTCGTTCACCGTGCGCAGCGCTGTCTTGAACGGCGTCTTCAGCGGCACCCGGAGGCGACCGAAACGGATGTCGGTGATCTTCATGTCAGGATTCCCCAGGGGCGCACGATGCTGGTCATGCGGTCGATGTAGCGCTCGTTGTCGTTGAACATCAGCGGTTCCAGCGGCGTCACGGACACCGCGTTGAGCTTGATCCGGCGCCGCGAGCCGTCGGGCTGTCGATAGCTGATCCCGGAGACGTCGTGGATCACGTAGTGGCGCCCGTGGGCCTGACCGATCACCATCATCACATGTCCGGGGATATACACCAGGTCGCCGACGTCAAGGTTCGCGACAGCCCTGCGTCGATCATCATCACTCGAAGCCGCATCAAAGCGCTGGTGCGGGAATACCGGACTGACCGCCTGGTCGCTGGTGTTGCGCGGCAGGGTCAGGCCCATGGACTGGTAGACCTCCGACACGAAGCCCGAGCAGTCGCGCCCATTGTAGGCATGGCCCCAGCCATAGCGTTCGCCAAGAAACCTGAAGGCCTGGCGGATCAGGTTGGCACGGGTAAGCGGCAGGTAGTCGACGGCGCTGTCCCGGTTTTTCTGCAGCAGGGCGGGGGCGAAGGCGAGTTGACCATCCGCGCCACGCAGCGGCAATTCCAGGACCCACGAACTGTAGGAGGTCTGTCCGTTCACCGGCTGGTCGGCTGCGACATCGAGCGCCAGCGGAATGCGTACGCCCATGTCCAGATCAAGCTGTGACAGTGCTGGCTGTTCACGACTGTTCACGGTCCGCACCTCGTCGCCTGTGATCACCCGATACGGTGATCGCTCCGGGTAGCTCAGCACCACGTCCCGATCTCCCTCGGCGACGGCATCGGCGAGCGTCCAGGCGGCGTAGCGTGGACTGACCACGAACAGCCACTTGCCATCACGGCTGGTATGCGCGATCACCACTGGCGTTCCGGGAAACAGGGCGCTTTCCTGAAAGCGGTCGATATCGGTCTCACCGGCTTCGCTGAACACGCGCCGTGCAGTCGGGAAGCTGCGCAATGCACTTCGCTTCAGCGTCAGGCCAAAGCGGGTTGCCTGCGATGCCGGAATCCGATCCAGGGCCAGAGCGGCCATCCAAGCATCCAGATCAACTGCGGAGACTGGCTTGCCGTTAATGTCGAACAGCGCGCCAGCGGGCCGTGGGGAGCGGGCCTCGATCCATTGGCGCACCTGAGCTGCCTGCAGCTGAGCCGGCATATCGGCCAGCGCGTGCATGGATGGGTCTTGCTCGAGCAACTGCCGGTTGCGTACCCGGATGGCATCGCCGGCAAGCAGCACCGTATGGCGGTCGGCCGCTCCCTTTACCCAAAAGTCCGCGATGAGCTCAGTCTCGCCGACGCCCGGTACGCCGGAAGGTGGCAATGACAGCGGCAGGTCTTGGCGTGCGAGCACCGGCGCGGCGAATCCGAGCACCAGCAGCAGGGCCGCGCACGGACCGATCCGGTTGATCCGGGACTGGCTCGTGTGCCAGCGGTCGGCGCCTGCTGATCGGCGGTGTCGGCGTGCAGCCATGTCGGCGGAAGTGTCGAATTGCTCGCGCTTTGCGATGGCGGGGAAGTCGGTGGAATCGGCAAGACTGCCATGCCACAGGCGCTGCAAGTGGATCATGATCTTGTTCCTCCGCGCCACGGCACCGGAATGGCAGAAT
>JAGRHX010000766.1 GCA_020444775.1 Gammaproteobacteria bacterium | reverse complement strand
GGAACAACGGCACCGGCTCCGGCGGCGGGTCAGGGGTGACCAGCTGCCAGCGTTTGCCGACACCACCGGGCGGACCGTCGTTGTTATCGCCACCGGCGTCGCCCCAGTTGATGACCGCGGCACCGGTCAAGGCATCCAAGGCATAGATGAGACCCGCGCCGTCGGCGGTTGCGCAGGCGTCCTGACTGCTCGCCGAGTTGTCCGCCTGCAGACCGAACAGGGTCGGGTCCACACCGCCGGGGACGAAGGTCGTGAAGAACAGCCGACCGCCGAGGATCAACGGTGAAGACAGACCCTTCTCACCCGGGCGGAATGAGCCGTCGATGCCGTTGATGCTGCGACCAAGCTCGATCATCCAGCCCTTGGAGGTGCGCAGATCCTCGAGCTGCTGTGCCTCGGTGGAGGTGAGGTTGAGCAGGTCGAAGGCCGGGTTGGGCACCTCCGGACCGATTGGCAGCTGGATCTCGGTGACGTCGAAGAGATTGCTGAGCACGGTCGCATCGGTGAGCAGCATGCCCTGGATGAGTCCGCCGGACGGGTAGTTGTTGGCAACCCCGTCACTGTCCGTGTCCTGCAACGCCGCCGTGTGGTAATCGCGCAGACCATAGGCGAAGTTGGCGACGTTCTCGTCCAGCGGGTCGGCACGATCGCCGGTCACGGTCACGATCAAATCGTAGTCGCCGCCACCGGTGTTGTACGCCAGCGCGCCACGCACCGGAATGATGTCCGGTGAATACTGGATCTTGCGCTGATCTCGACGATCGTCGGGGTCCGCCGCGGGAGCATCGGCACCCAGGCTCGCCAGCGTGCCGATCACGCCTCGCATGCCCGTCACGTTCTCGTCCAGATTCGGGAACAGGTCGATACGATGCATGTTGGCGCAGTTGTCACCGAAGTACATGCGGTCCACCGCGCCATCCCGATTCATGTCCAGCGCACCGATACGCGACGGTATCGCGCAGTCCAACCCTGAGAACACCAGGCCGTCGTTGCTGGTGCTACTCGCGTGACCACCGGTGGTCACGCCGACGTCGCTGGCGAAGAACAGCCGCTCGCCGGTGGCCGCGTCGATCACGTAGACCGCGTTGCCGGTGCCGCTCACCGGGCCCCACGCGTCGTCCTGGCCGTCCTCGTAGCCACCGCCGACGATCATGGCCTTGCGACGCAAGGTCTGACCGGCCAGCGCAGTGCCAAGTAGCACATCGTCGAGCTGCGGGGGTGACCAGGTCTGGCCGAGCCGCGCATAGACACCATCACTGCCACCACCATGCACGCGCCACATGAGCTTTGGCGTGATGCCGTCCAAGGCCGTCGCATCGGTGAGCACCGTTGCCGGCGTGATGTCCAGCGCGTAGTAGTACGAGCCGCCGCGACGCATGCCCACGTACAGCCGTACGAAGTCACCGGCGCTGGCGTCGATGGTGCCGTCCTGATTGACGTCGTTGATCCAGGTGCGGATGGCGCCGTCCAGACCATAGACCTTGGCGCCGGCGGCGTTCTCACGCAGCAGCTTCTGCTTGGGCAGCATCGATTGTGGATAGAACACCCACTCCTCGTCACCGGTCTCGCCGTTGATCATCCGGATCGCGCCACCATTGGTGCTGATCAGGATCTTGACGATCGGCGTCTCGCTCGCGTCCGTGCCCTTGCCGTAGGTGATGGCCACCGGGCTGGTATGCAACGGGTCGTGGAAGGCGTAGCGGGTCGACTTCACCGACGAGTCCGTCTCGAGCTGAACGTTGTCGACGTTTGCGCCCCGGATCCAGTGGACCAGCTCATCCACTTCGCTTGCCGTGGCCGTGCCCATGTCGAGCAGGTCCTTGGTCGTCTGCGCCGGATCGGGATCGGTGATCCCGTCCAGCACACCGCTCGGCGTGGTGCTCGTGAGCTTGAACTCATCGAGCGTACGGCCGGGATTGGCGTCGCTGGCGTAGTAACTGTAGGTGGTCGGCACCGAGGTGTCGAGCACGGTGAACACCCGCCGGTTGTCCGGATCGGTGCCACGCAGCTTGCCACCGGCGCCACCAATCGAGATCCGACCGCCGTCATAGTTCTTGCCCAGGTCGTTCTGGTCGACAACCAGATCCGCCTGACCCTGCGACCAGAAACTGAGCGTGTCGCTCTTCACGCGTAGCTGGTCACGCCGGGTCGGGTCACGCTCGAGGATCGGGTCCAGATAGGTATCGAGCAGCTCGCCCAGCACACAGCCCTCGGAGCTGACCAGGTCAAAAGTGCAGATCCGATACTTCTTGACGTTGCCGAACCAGCTTGCGGTGGGGTTGGGCTCGAAGTACGAGAAGTACACGTCCTTGTCGGTGAACAGCTTGTTGAAGGCGTTGACCGACACCGCCGGTGCGGCGAAGGAGGTGGTCGGCTTGTCCTTGGCTTCCTGGATGAAGCGGCGGAACTGGTCGGTCAGCTCTTCGGCCGATCTGGCCTCCACGTACGAGCCACCGCCGGGCTTGACCAGCTGCTGGAGGAAGTCCTCGCCACCCGGCTCGATGGCGAAGCCGACGGTATGCATGATCACCGAGTTCTGGCCCTGCACGCTGGGCGCCAGGTCCTCGGTAGCGAGGTGGCGGGCCAGCTCGAAGCCGCAGCGCTCACCGCTGGACACGCTGCGGTTCTGGTTCGAGTCGTTGGTATACGAGGTGCGACAGCTGTTGATCGTGGTGTTGTCGGCACGCTCGATCGCCTTGATCTCGTCTTGCGAGTGTGGGCTGTTGGCGAGACCGTCGGTGAGCAGCACGATGTAGTTGCTCTGCTCGCCACAGACGTCCTTGATCGGCGAGAGATAGACTGGTGCGGTCGGCGTGGCGTCGATCTTCTCCTGGCGACAGTCGTTGGAGTTCAGGTTCTCCTCGGTGCAGCCGGACGGCCGGTCCAGCGTGCCGCCGGTATACGACAGCTGGTGGCTGACCCGGGTGGAACGCTGCACGCTGGAGCTGTTGCTGCCCGCCCAGTAGCCACGGGTGCGGCCGTAGTAGACCGGCTCGCCCGCGTAGTACAGATAGGCCTCGTAGAGGGTGTCGACGATCGGCGTGAAGCCGTCGTGATTGAGGTCGTCGACGATGTCACGCAGCACCTCGCGGACCGTTGCCGAGCGTTCTTCCGGATCGGGCACGCTGCCCTTGAGGACCTCGGCGGTGATGTACAGCTGCGGCGCGTTGGTCGGCGAGTTGTCGTAGCTCTTCGGGTAGACCTCGCCGCTGACGCGCTCGAGGATGAAGGACATGGTCTTGCCCACGTCCCAGGAGCTGGAATCGACGATCTGCTGGACCAGCGAGGTGAGGTCCTTGGTGACGACGTCGTCGGCCTCCGGGTTGCAGTCATCGTCCGCGGTCTCCACCGTCGAGAACTTCTCGTCACGGGCGAGATTGTCACCGCCGGCCATCTTGATCCGCACGGCGGAGGAGGCCGAGCTGGCCCGATTGCCCAGGTCGTTTCGGGACGATGAGAACGGCGAGGGATTGCCGGTCAGCTCGGCGCGGACGTCGACCTCGGTGCAGGACGAGCCGTCGAAGTTCTCGTCCGAGGTGAACTGGATACGGGCGTCGATGATCCGGCTGTCCTTGGGTAGCTGGATGTCGGTGAACTGCAGGCCGACCAACGCGTCGTGGCCGTTGTTGTAGCCGCGCAGATCCAACACATCGCTCGTATAGGTGTTGCGCCCGCGGCTGCTGTTTTCCTCGGAGTCGCCGCGGCTGGTGTTGACCTGGGCAACAATCCGCTCCTGGATACAACCTTCGCCCGGCGCCAGGTCGGTCGGGTCGTATTCGATGTTCAAGGCCGGCGCGAGGCTCGGCTCGACGTCGAAGCTGTGCACCAGACGCGCGGCGTTGGCGGCACCGTCCACTTTGAGGAACAGCACCATCGACTTGCCGCCGCACCAGTCGCTGCTGTCAGTGACCTCTCGAACGACGTTCTCGAATGCGGCGCCACCCAGGATCACCGGGCTGCCCAGTTCCCAATTCGCGCTGGTGGCGAAACTGTAGCTGGCGCTGGCGGTGGTGCTGTTGCTGGTGCGCCGGCTCGAGAGGTGATCGTCCAGGCGCTGGAACGCGGGTGCGCCGCCGCCACCGCTGAGATTCGTCTCGGCGTTGACGACGATGTTGATCGGCGAATCTGCCGCGAAGGCATTACCGCTGACTTCCGCGGCGGAGTAGTAGCGGCCGTTGGGATAGAGCTCGAGCGAGGCCTTGGTGAGGGTCGCGCCCTGCGGCACCAGCACGTTGCGGAAGCGCAGGCCGACCAGCACCTCACCGGACTTGGTGTTGGCGGTGTTCTCGACCCAGGCCGCGGTCAGTTGGGGCTCCCGCGAGCTGCCTTGCTCTTCGATGCCGAAGGCGCGCTTGCCGGGACCCTTGGCGATGATGAACAGACCCAGATCGTCCTTGCCCGAGCCACCCTGCCAGCCGGGTGTCGAGAACACCTCCTGGATGAGTGGCGCGAGGTTGGGGGTCTGGAAGCGGTTGCCGGTGAGGGTGGGCGGCACGTTCCAGGTGACGAAGGCGTCGGTCAGGTGGCCGTTGTTGCCATCGCTGACCGTCCAGGTGCTGTCGATGGTGTCATAACGAACCGCGTTGTAGCCGTTGGTGTAGTAGTTGCGTGCGTCGGTGGCGCTGTTTCTCAGCGCGTTGTCCTTGTCGTACAGGGCCGGGTTGGCGGTGATCCGACACTGGATGTCGTTGGCCTCGTTGCCGACCAGTCGCATCGGGTTGTTGGCGTCGCACTCGAAGGCCTCGGCCTGGATGAAGCCGGGGTAGGAGAACAGCACGCCACCGGTGCGATACCACGGGTTCAGCCAGGTGAACGGCTGGTTGGAAACCGGTAGCGGGTCGAAGTCGTCTGCGCGGGCGCCAAATATCTTGAACTCGGTGGCCGCGCTCTCGGTGGTGGTCGCGTATAGATCGAGCTGCGCAAAGGTGACGGTGGCGTTCTGGGTGGACAGGCCGCTGGTCGAGATGCTCGGAAAGTTCTGGAAACGCATCGCGGCAAGATCTTGCGCGGTCATCTCCATGCCGATCGAGCCGAAGTTGTAGTTGAGGTAGACCTGCATGTCCAACCAGTCGTAGTAGTCCGACAGCGCGTCGTCGGTCGCGCCGTAGGTCCTCAGCATCTCCCGTCCGAAGGCCTTGGTCTGACCGATGTCCAGATAGAAGCTGTCGAGCTGCACGTTGCAGAATGCGCTCGGGTTCGAGCAGTTGGTGCCGGAGACACCGAGCAATTCCTCGGCGTCGTCGGCACCATCGGTGATCGGCGTGACGGTCGACACCAGGAGCTCGTTACCCTCGAGCGCGAAGGCCGGTCCGTCGATGTTGCGTACCGGGAACAGGATCGGGCCACCCGGATCGGTGAAGCGCATCAGACCGATGTTGACGTTGGTGGTCTCGCTCAGGATGGTGTTGAAGGCCTCCTTCATCCGGTCCAGACGGTCCTTGTTGAAACCGTCATAGGCCGACATGCTGCCCGACGTGTCGAGGATGAACAGGATGTTGGGCTTGGCGCCCTGGGACGGCGATAGCAGGTAGACCTCGGTATCGTCGGCATGCACCTGCACCGGTGCCGCCGCGGCGAGGCCGACGAGCAGGGCAAGTGCCGTCGAAAGCGTACGTGATAGCCGCATGCCTTTTCTCCTGAGTTTGGGGCAAGCGCGTGTGGAAATGGGCGCGTCTTGTTCCGGATGACGGCCGCCCGCGTCTGAATCTGAACCCGCGCCGTGCCGGGCATTGCCCGGCTCAGCCCAGGGACTGTGCTGTGCGTCGCTCATTTGGGCACGACCTGATAGGCGCCGGCGGCGACCCGCACCGCGAGCTGGTCGAAGTCAGGGCTGTTGCCGGTCAGCTTGAAGTGCGCCGACTGGAAGTTCAGCGGACTCCACAGCGAGTCGGCCGGTGGCGGGGTCCAGGCCTGGAACTCGGAGCCGTACTCGAAGGTCACGGCCTCGGTGGGCTCGTTGTCATTGGCCTTGGCCTTGTCCACGGTGGCCGACTTTGGCGCCATGCCCGCGATGTCCCAGGTCTCGGCATCGGCGAACGCCGCCTTGAGGCTGGACTCGGCGGTCTGGAAGGCCTGAACCGAACGTTGCATGTTCGCGGACATCCTCTCCTCCATGGTCGACTGGTTCATGGAGGTGAGGCCGATGAGGGTCAGCGCGACCAGCATCACCAGTGACACGATCAGCACCGCGCCGCGTTGGCGTCTGACCGAGCCGCCCAGCCGTGGACCGCCCGGCCGTGGACCGCCCAGCCGAAGACCGCATTGTGTGTTGCGTCTGTGAAATCGGCTCATCGTTGATTCCTCACGAGTACCGTGGTCTGAAAGGTCCTGAACTGGAAGCGCTGCTGATCGCTGGTCGGGGTGAAGCTGGCCGTTCCCACCTGATAGCTGCTCGCCAGCATGCCTGCGCTTTGCTGCAGCGGCTCGTTGGTTCGTAAGAGCAACGACACCTGGATGGCGACGATCTCGTTCCAGTAGCCGGCGTTGGTACCCAGATCCGGCGCGTTTGCGTCGACGAACTTGTCCGGCACCCGGTCGTTGTTGGTGTCGATGCCATACAGGATCTGCATCATCTCCACACCCTCGACGATCGGCGCGGTGGGTTCGGTCTCGGTGATGCCGGTCGCATCGGCAATGCCACGGTCGAGGATCTCGCGCCGGTACAGGCCCGGCTCGTCGGTGTCCGCGTGGTTGGCGATGTAGTAACGCACGCCGACCAGATCGGAGACCTGTGAGGCCTGACCGGAGGGGTTGTAGACCTTGGACAGGGCGCTCGCTGCCGTGACCTTGCCATCGCCGGTCGGGTCCGCGTTGGCGACGTAGAAGACGTCGGCGCCGCCGCAGTCATGGGCGACGACCACGTCGAGCTGCTGGAACTGCCCGGCATCGTCGATGGTGAGCTCGCTGCTCGAGGCGGCCGTGATCTCGTGATTCACCGAGCCATTCACGTAGCGCAGCGTCAGCAGATCCGAATCCGTCCTGAGCTTGGCCGGTAGGTCTTTGTCCGCCGGCAGGTTGCTCGGGTACCAGACCAGATCCTCGGGCGGGGTGCTGCCGATCATCGACTGGTCGATGCCCTCGATGGGCATTGCCAGATTCCACAGCAGATTGGTCGAGGCAGTGGGCAGGGTTGAAGAGACCGTGACCATGCTCGAATCATCGGAGCAGCCGACGAAGCCGGCCATGCGCAGGTCGTAGACCAGCAGGTCCATCGCGTAGCGGGCGTCCTCCTGCAGCCGGGACATCGACGAGGTGGCTTTTTGCAGCTGCTGATTGTTGACGAAGATGCTCAACGCACCTGTCAGCAGCAGGCCACCGATGGCCACCGCGACCATCAGCTCGACGAGGTTGAAGCCAGCTTGCCGACCTCGTCGCTGCATTCGCGGCGCCGGGTCGTGGGCGGTGGACGAGGGGTTGGAGTTGAGATTCATGGTGCCACCGTCCACATCTGGGTCATCATGCAGCGATTGTCGAGCCATTGACGGGCCACCATCTGCTCACACTCGTTGGCATTGGCCGGCAGGCGTGGGCGGGTCTCGCCGCTGAACTCGCGCGGCTCCCGGTCCAGCCACATGATCTCGACGTCATAGGTGCCTGCGGAGCCGGCCCGCGACAGGATGGTGGCGGTGCCGAGCGGTAGCATCTGGGTGACGCGACCGAACCAGCACTGCACCTGCTCGCCGGGGGATGTGCTGGTGTCGCTGAGATCGCAGGCCTCTGACGGCACATCGCCGCCTGCGAGGTCATAGGCGTAGTCGGCCACCCCGGTCTGCCCGGCGGCTCGCATCTGCTCGATGATCTCGTTCGCCAGCGAGGTCGCCTGGGTGCGGATCATCGAATCGGTGTTGAAGCGCAGGCTCTGGGTCTGCAGCGCCGCCAGCCCCAGCAGGCCGATCGACATCACCAGCAGCGCAATCAGCACCTCGATGAGGGTCACACCCGACTGGCCATGTAGCGTTCGGCCACGGCTCGCCTCGCGTGCGGTGTCGGGCCGGTCATGACCGGGCCACGGCGCGGGCTCGTGAGCAGCGCGTGTTGTGTTCGGCTTGCGGTTCACGGACATGACGGCACCGAGAGGTCTTTGATTTCCAGGTCTCCGAGCTCATACGAGCCCGCGCGACCGGTGGCATTGATGAACACGATGCGCGACTCCGGGTCGCCACGTGTGTCGCAGTAGCGAAACCATGTCTCACCGTTCTCGGGCTGTCCGAGTGGGGTGTAGCTGAAACGTGACACTGCGCCGTGCAGGGTCGCCGAGCCCATGTCCGGGCTGAAGCGCTTCGCCACCACCGGCGTGGAGCCCACCGAGGTCACTGCCATGACCAGGAACCCGGTGTTGAAGATCCATTCACTGCCGGCGGCGCTGGGATTGCAGTCGTTGTCACTCGCACCGCCCGGGCAGACGGTGGTCTGCTGGCCACGTGTGACCGCTTCGCTACGCGCGAAGCTCAGGGCGCCGACCAGTGAGTTGACACGGCCGGCCCGTGAGGTGTTCTGCATGAAGGTACGCATGTTGGGCACGGCGATGGCGACGAGCACCGCCGCAACCACCACGGTGATCAGGAGCTCGGGCAGGGTGATGCCACGTTCGCTGGCCCGAGGCGCGTGTGCCAATCGTGTCCGTCTGGACGGTCGGTCCGAGCCTGGCCGATTTGCTGCGGTGGACCGTGGGGCATGGCCGCCGGCAGCCCGTGGCGGCGGGCCGGTCACGGCCACGCGCTTGACTGTGGACATGGACACGGACCTCACTGGCACAGGGAATTCGCGGCTTCGTCGACGGTCCAGTCGATCTTGCAGATGGGCTGCCCGGGCGTGGTCATCACGCAGATCCGGTCATCGTCGTGGACCACGATCGAGAACGCCTGTTGGTCGGCGCAGACCACCTGGTAGTAGGTTGCGTCGCCGTCCCGACCCGATTGGCCGACCGCTTTGACCATCCTTGCGTAATTCTGCTGGGCAAGCGCCGGCGAGCTCGCCAGCACCGGTGCCAGGGCGAACAAGGCGATGAGCAGGTACCTGGTGGCTCTGGTTTTGGCATCCATCATCTGACTCCCGGTCGGGTTGCATCTGGGCGGTGGTTGCGATCGCGTGCTGGCCTTTCGAACCAGGCTCCGGGTTCGAGCGGCGGACTCGCGGGCAGGACTGCGGACGGGATGCGCAACGCATTGCTGAACGTTGCCGATCGTGATTGCCGCATTCGGCCGATATCAGGTTTAGCAGTCGTGTGGCGGCCGGACCAGCGGATCCGCGCCTGCTACCGACGAATGGCGCGAGCGGGCGGACGAGCGGTAGACGCGTGGATTCGAGGCGCCGCGGATGTGTGAGCCGCGTCACGCCGGCATGCGGCCGCGGCCCGTGGCAAGGCATTGATGGGCCTGTCCAAAACCGGTGTTGCGCTTATACTTCCAGCGGTCGTTCGCAGCGCCCGCGGCGATGGCGGTCGTTCCCGAGGTGCCTCCGGGAAGCGTTCGTGCCAGGCTGTGCAAGGCTTGCGGCGGCTGCTCGGCTCGGGCTACGGCCCGAGCCGAGCCGGTGTGCAATGCAAGACGGGTAGTGCAGCGAATGGCCGAGTTGGAGGACATGCGAGCATCGTTTGGGAGCGCGGT
>JAGRHX010000765.1 GCA_020444775.1 Gammaproteobacteria bacterium | reverse complement strand
GGCGGCGGCGGCTACGGCAAGCCGGGCTGAGCCGGCCGCGCCTGGACCGACACGCGGTCCTCGTACGACCGACGGCAAACCTGTCGCCCGGCAACTTCCGGCGTCGGCCGCCGTCGCGTGCGCAGCGGACCGCGACGGCCGTTGCCTGGCGCCCGTTTCCGGTCCCTGACTCAAGCCCCTTGGGCATCTACCGATAAGTGCGCCAGGTCACTTGCGTGACACATCCGGCGCACTATAATGCGCCGCTTTCTCGACGTCGGCCCCGACGCTTCGAGCAACCCACATCCGGGCATCTCCGGCACGAGCACCCCATGGCTGCCACCGCGCAACTGGACCCAACGCGACCGGTGCGGGTCTTCCGCAACTGGAAGCAACACTGCTACAGCATCATGCAGGACGGGGTGCTGCACGCGTCCGCGCGCGAGCTCTCGCTGCGTGACGTGCGTTTCGTGGTGCGGGAATCCGGCCGTAAGCGGATGCTGGACGGGCAGCCGAAGAACGTGCATGCCTATGCGGTGGGGCTGCTCGTGGACCATGTGCACCCGGCCGACGATCGCAAACTGCCGGGCTTCGACGGGCCGGTCGCCTTCTACGATCCGTTCCGCTTCGGGCATTTCGCCGATCGCGATACCTTCGCACCGGTGCACGCGGCGCAGGCCGTACGTCTGGACGAGCGTGGCATCGTCTATCAGCAAGTCGATCCGTCGGGGATGTCGACCGTCGACCCGCTGGCCGCGGCGGCCTGAGCCGCCGCTCCGCTAGCCGAGCGCCCGCCGGCGGCCCGGCCACCGGCGGATCACGAACAATCGCTTCAGTCGGCTGCCTCGCTGGCGCCGTCATCCTCGTCCCGCACCAACACCCCGCTCTCGATCATCTGCGCGATCTGCTCCTCGCTGTAGCCCAGCTCGCGAAGCAGCTCGGGACCGTGCTCGCCAAAACGCGGCGCGAGCCGACGGATGCTCGCCGGGCTCTTGGAGAACTTGAGCGGCGAACGCAGCAACACGGTCTCACCCTCGCTGGGATGAGTGTGGTGCTCGAACATCTTCACTGCCTTGAGATGCTCATCGTCCATCAGCTTCTGGATGCTGGCCACCGGCATGCACGGGATCTCGCATTCCTCGCAGATCGCCACCCACTCCGCGGTGGTCTTGGACGGCGTGACGCTGCGGATGAACGAATACAGATCCTCGATCGTGTGTACCCGCGCCCGGTAGGTGGCGAAGCGCTCGTCCTCCATCAGCTCGGGGCGACCGACCGCGGTGAAGAACTTACGCCAATGCGCATCGGTGTAGGGCAGCAGACAGACGAAACCGTCGGAGGTGGCGAACGGCGCGCGCGCCGGCGTGGTCACACGCTGATAGCCGAACGGTCCGACCGCAGGCGTGAACGCACCACCGTTGATGTGGTCGACCATGTTGAACGAGACCATGGTCTCGAGCATCGGCACCTCGACGAACTGGCCCTGGCCGCTGCGCTCCTTGTGTAGCAAAGCCGCGGTGATCGCCTGGCTGAGGGTCAGGCCGCAGACCTTGTCGGCGACCGCCGACGGCACATAGCGCGCCTCGCCGGTCTGCGACTCGAACAGGCTGGCCAGCCCCGAGGAGGCCTGGATCACATCGTCATAGGCCGGCTTGCTGCGATACGGCCCCTCCTGTCCGAAACCATAGGCGCCGACATAGACGATGTCCGGCTTGAGGGCGCTGACCGCCTCGTAGTCGAAGCCGAGCCTGGCCATCGCCTGCGGCCGCATGTTGTGCACGAATACATCGGCGGTGCGGATCAGCTTGCGCAAGGTTTCCTTGGCCGCGTCCTGCTTCAGGTCCAAGGCCAGCGATCGCTTGTTGCGATTGATGTTGAGGAAGATGCCGGCCATGCCGGGATGACGCACCAGCCCCATGTTGCGCGCGATATCCCCGGTCGGCGGCGCCTCGACCTTGATCACGTCCGCGCCCTGGTCGGCCAGTATCTGGGTGCCGTAGGGGCCGAGCAGCACGCTGGTGACGTCGATGATTCTGATGCCGTCTAGTGGACCGGGCATGAATGGTTCCTCCGCAGGTACGCAGCGTCAGACGAGCCGTGCGTCACCGGCGCCTCGGCCGGGGCAGACGCGCAGCGGGCTGCGCTCGTGGTGGTCGAATCGAATCGTGGATGAATGAACGGCGTCTTGCTGCCAAGGCTCACAATGCGGGTTCACGATGCGAGCCGCATGCGGTGCGCTGGCGCGAGACGACAGACCCTTGTGCGCGCATGTGTGCGGCACGCACCGGACACGACTGAATCATACTCCGTCGACCGAAGGCAATACGCGCCCCGGGCTCATGTCACGTCGATCCAGACGAGATTCGACCTCCGCGCCGCGCACCCGGTCGAGCGTTGCCGGGCTCGACGCCGCCCGCTCCGGATGCGGTCTCGGCTCGGCATTCAGGCCCTGCGACGCGTCCGCCCCGGCGCCGGCTCGCGGCGCCGCCGCTGCTTGCGGGAAACCGGCTCGGCACCGTGTGGCGCCCGCCCGCCGGTCCTGACCGGCCCGTCACCGGCGCGACTCATGTGCAGCTGCCGCCCCGCCACCCAGACACGGCGCAGATGCGCGAGTATCTCCTTGGGCATGCCGCTGGGCAGCACCACCGTGCTGTGTCGGTCATGGATCTGAATGCGGCCGATGTAGCACGCGTCCAACCCGGATTCGTTGGCGATCGCACCGACCAGCTGTCCCGGCTTCACCCCGTGCTCGCGACCCACCTCGACCCGGTAGGACTGCATGTCGACCGACGTACCCTCGTCGCCGATGTCGTCACGCGAGACCGGCCGCGCGCGGCGTGGCGTGTCATCGGGCCCATACCCACGCTCATGTGAGCCCCGCTCGCGCCGCCCGCCCGGGCCGGCTTCCGGTCGTTTCGGCGACGACTCGCTACCACCCGTAGGTAGCAGCAACGGTGCATCGGCATGCATGGCGCGGGCCAGCGCGGCGGCGATTCGCATCGGGTCTGAGCCGGTCTCCGTCCGGTAGCGTTCGACCAGCTCCACGTAGACCTGGATGTCCTCGGCCTCCATGGCCGTGCCGATCCGCTGCAGGAACCGCGTGCGACGCTGCTCGTTGACCTGCTCGACCGACGGTAGCTGCATCGGCTCGATCGCCTGGCCGATCGCCCGTTCGATGATTCGCAGCATCCGTGTCTCACGCGGCGCGACGAACAAGATGGCCTCGCCACGCCGACCGGCCCGCCCGGTGCGACCGATGCGATGCACGTAGGCTTCGGTGTCATAGGGAATATCGTAGTTGATGACGTGACTGATCCGGTCCACGTCCAGCCCACGGGCGGCAACGTCCGTTGCAACCACGATGTTGGTGCGACCCTGCTTGAGCTGCTCGACGGTGCGTTCTCGAGCGGACTGGGGCATGTCGCCGTTGAGCGCCGCGCAAGCGAAGCCACGTCCGACGAGATGCTGGCTCAGCTCCTCGGTACCCTGTCGGGTGCGGACGAAGATCAGCACCCCGTCAGCCGGTTCGGTCTCGAGAATGCGGGTCAAGGCGTCCAGCCTGGCAAGACCCCGAACCGGCCAGTAACGCTGTCGGATGGTCGACGCCGTCGACTGCTGGGGCCCGACCGCGATCTCCTCCGGCGCGCGCAGATAACGCTGCGCGATGGCGCGGATCGGCGCCGGCATGGTGGCCGAGAAGAGCGCGATCTGACGTTCTTCGGGCAGTCGTTCCAGCAGCCACTGGACATCCTCGATGAAGCCCATGCGCAACATCTCGTCGGCCTCGTCCAGGACCAGGGTGCGCAGTCCGCCGAGCTCCAGCGATCCGCGACGCACATGGTCCAGCACCCGCCCCGGGGTACCGACGATGACTTGCGGCCCACGCGCCAGACCCCGCATCTGCGCGAGGATGTCCTGGCCGCCGTACACCGGCAGCACCCGCACCCCTGGCAGCTGGGCGGCGAAGTCCGAGAAGGCTTCGGCGACCTGCACCGCGAGCTCACGGGTCGGCGCCAGCACCAGGACCTGGGGTGCCGCCAGCCTGGCATCGACACGCGCGAGCAACGGCAGCGCGAAGGCCGCTGTCTTGCCCGTGCCAGTCTGCGCCCGGGCGATGACGTCATCGCCGCGCAGCAGGACCGGTATGGAGCGGGCCTGCACGGGTGTAGGAGTCGTGAAGCCCAGCGTGCGGACGGCAATCTGCAACGGCTCGGGCAGGTCCAGCTGGGCGAAAGCCAGCGGCGCGGACGGCATGGATGACAAATGAGGCTACCTGGGACGGAATGATCGGGAGGGGGACGCGGACCCGGTCCAGCCGGTCACGCGAGGCTGCGCAGTATACGGGCCGAATGGATTTTCGCCATTGCCGATGGTCACTGATTTCAGTGACGAGGCGGAACAAGTGTCCGCGATGCCGTGATTCCGAGGTGTTGCTGGCGTTCCGGCCCCGGCTCCTGTCGTTCACGGCCGACGACGAGGGCCGACGACGAGGGCCGACGATCTCGACCAACGATCTGGGATGAACGTCGCACTGCCGGGCGCGATCCGGGAGGATTGGCCACGTTTTGTGATTGAGTTCCTTGTTGCACGGGTGATTTGCCTATCTACTGCCGCCCGACCTCACCCCCACCTCGATTCACACATTCCGCGATTTGGAAGATCCATGGAGTATCCAGGGAGTTCCGGGATGACATCCATCAAGCGCACCCTCGTCATGACCGCCCTGGTGGTGTTGCTGCAAGCAGCCCCGGCGGCCGACGCTGCGCCCATGAGCCTGGAGCTGAGCGCGACCGTTCGGGACTTCAGCAGCTCACACCCCGATTTCGGGGCTACCGTCGCCACCGACCCGGGCATCGTCAACGGCACGCTGGGCGCTGGCCGAAAGCCCGTCTACGCCGGCGCCACGGGCAACCCGAGCACCAGCGGCGCGGC